>JAKJGA010000237.1 GCA_022704645.1 Spirochaetota bacterium | reverse complement strand
CGTCTCTGCGGGTTCTTTCATCAATTGCAACTATCTTATAATAAGGTCTTTTTTTTGCACCTGCTCTCTGTAAACGAATTTTTACCACTAAATCCTCCTAAATCCACTAATGGATGATTATTTTGCCATACGTTTTTTTGTCAATAATATTAAACACACCCGTTAGAACTGTGTCATTCGAACGCTCATCACTGTAATTAGTTTTTTATTCCGTAAAATAGATACTCTCGCATTGCCGTGACGGGCGAAAATAAAAGCAATTTCCTTTCCGCCGTCAGTTTTGGCAGAATAACAAAGCCTGTTTCCCAAATCGTCTTCAACATAAGCTTCTACAAGCGACATATCGCTCTTTTTCATTTCGTATTTTACAAGTTCATATGAATTATAAAGATGTTCTTTTATAGGGAAATAAGCGACTTTGAGCTTAACCGTCATACCGGAAGATATTGAAGTGCCGGCACTTATGGACTGTTCAAGAATTTGACCGCTTAAATCAGGTGAGTCGGTATTAACTATTTCCTGCTCTACCACGCAACCTTTTGAAACAAGAAGATCATAAACAAGATCAATTGATTGACCCTTGATATCAGGCATTAATGCATCAGTAACGCTTCCCGATGAAACCAGAATATTTACACGCAGACTGTGCGGTACTTTTTCACCGGCTGCAGGGCTCTGCTGTAAAACAATACCTTCAGGCTTATCGGAAGGCATATAAGTCACAACACCAGTCAAAAGAGAAACAGTTCTCTGTCCTGTATGAAGATTGAGTAGCTTGGTTTTAGCACTTGAAAGCGGAGAACCTATCAAAGACGGAACTTCAACCTCAAGCTCGTTTCGGCTCACAACAAGAGTAATCCGGCTGTTTTTAGAAACCACTTCACCGCTCTGTGGATCCTGGCGGAGAATAACGCCGTCTTCGATGTCAAAAACATCTTCATATTTAATTTCCGGCTTCAGCGAGTTTCTTTCGAGAATATTATAAACAAAAGTAAATTTTTCACCAGTCAAAGTGGGAACAGTAACCTTTCCTGCCGGACGGGTTCTTATTATTATCATTATCGTCGAAGCAAATATAAACAGGTTGAAATATAGAAACAAAAGAAGAAATATTCTTTTATGCCTTACCAAAAATCTTTTTATCTTTTCGATAAAATTACTCATTACGAACCTCTGGGATTATCTTTACAGGAAATGCCGCAAAAAGGGCGGACGCTTGGATTAATGCTGAAACGGTGCGGTAGCGTCAAGCATTAATTCCGGCAACAATGCGGGTATAAATAAGCTTTCCATCACCCGGAGCGTAAAAATTCTCAATAAAAGCTTCCTGATAGAATCCGTTCGAAAGATAGAAGCGCCTCGTAGGATCATACTGATCTTTTGATGATGTTTCAGCATAGATCCTTCCGCCGCCGATCTTACTGACAGCGGAAACGGTTTCCTCCAGCAGTTTTTTACCAATACCATTTCCGCGGAGAGACTCATCAACCGCTATCCAGTACAAATCGTAGCTTGATTTCGTTCCGCCGATATGACCGAAGCAAGAATAGCCTGCAGTAAAATCACCTTTATCAGCAAAAATGAATTTATAATCGGATTTTTCCATTTTTTCGAAATTATCTGCTGCCAGTTCAACTGCAATCTCTATTTCATCAGCATTAAAGAATGAACTGGATGAAACTATACGTCTCACATTTTCTATGTCAGCCTGATCTGCCCTGTAACGGAAAGTAATCATCTCGATATCCTGTTTTTCACAATTAAATCAACAAGTCCGGTATAAGAAATTCCTTCGTTCAGGCTTGCCGCGGCTATTCCGCTTTCCGGTGAAAGACATGGATTTGCGTTTATCTCCAGAACATAAATATTATCGCTTTCATCGACACGGAAATCAACTCTGGCATAACCGTTCAGTGAAAAAAGTTCAGCAGTATCGAGTGTAATTTTTTTAAGCCTGTCAATTAAAACCGAATCGCTTGAAGGGAAATCGAATGTTCTGCAAGAAGTAGAATACTCTTCAGTATCATCAACCCACTTGGATTTATAGCTCATGATGTTATCGCCGGCTTTTGACTCATTCCACGTCATCTCAGCAGGATGAAGAACTCTCAGGTTTCCTTCCAGATCCGTAATAACTGATATATTAAATTCTCTGCCCGAAATGAATTTCTCAGCGAAAATATCATTTCCAAGAACGGCACGTTTCTTTTCGAATAATTCTACCGCCCTTTCATGGGAATCGAAAACGAATACCGACTCATCATCTATTCCGATTGAAGCATGCTCCCAATACGATTTAATTATATACCGGCATCCGTCAGGAAGAGCTTTTTTGATTCCTGAATAATCCATCCACTCAGCGGTCGGTATGCCTGCTGAGCGCATAATATTCTTGGATGCAAGCTTATTTGATGTGATAAACAATGTCTCAGAGGAGTTTCCGGTATAGGATATTTTCATCGAATCAAAAAGAACAGGCGCATAATGAATAAAAATTCCCCTCCCCTCAACAGATTCGACAAGATTGAAAATAAAATCGAATCGTTCCCGCATAAGATTTTCTCTCACTGACAGGATATCAAGAGAAAAAGGAAGGACTGAACTTTCAATTGAAAGTTCGGAAAGAGCCGCAGAAACATTTTCTATCTGCTCAAAGGTATCAGCTACATCAGGATTATCGAAAGAATCCGCTGAATCGTGAACTATCAAAGCCTTCATC
>JAKJGA010000236.1 GCA_022704645.1 Spirochaetota bacterium | reverse complement strand
CTGATGAGTTTAATGTAAAAAATGCTCTTAATACTTTCTGCAGTTCTGTTGAAGTGCTTTCTGAATCGGAAGGAATTCTGAAAGTAACTGCCGCATCGGAACACGATATCCGTGAAGAATTATTTAACTGCGCTAAAAATAACGGATGGATTCTTCTTTCATTGGAAAAAGAAAAGAACACTCTCGAAAATATTTTCAAGGATCTTACATCAGGAGGTTCGAATAATGATTAAAACAATTTTCGGAAATCCGTTTATAATTGCAAAAAGAGAAGTTTCGTCTTTTATATTTTCTCCGGTTGCATATATTGTTTTATTTTTCTTTATGACTTTTTCAGGCGCCGTATTTTTTTATAATTACTTCATGAACGGCGAGGCAAGCCTCAGAGGATACTTCGAGCTTCTTCCATGGCTTTTGTCTGTTTTTGTTCCGGCTCTGACAATGAGGCTTTTTTCTGAAGAGTGGAGCACCGGTTCAATTGAAATGCTCTTAACTTCGCCTTTTACTTTATGGGAAATAATCGCGGGCAAATTTTCAGCAGCTTTGATTCTTTCTATGTTAATGCTTGCGCCTTCTCTTTTATATCTTATAACTGTTTCTCTGACCGGCGAGGTGGATTTAGGAGTTACTTTCGGCGGTTATCTCGGTGCTTTCTTTCTGTGCGCGCTTTATTCTGCAGTCGGCATCTTTGTTTCAGCAATAACATCGAGTCAGGTTATATCTCTTATAGTTTCGATTGCACTTTGTTTCTTTTTCTATTTTATATTTTTTGCTCTTCAGTTCATTCCGGGAAAGATAGCTGATATTCTGCAGTTTATAAGCACGGGTTATCATTTCAGAAACTTTGCAAAAGGTATTGTTGATTCGCGTGAAATTCTGTATTTTATTTCCATGTCGATACTTTTTCTTTTTTCCGCTAAAATCGGAATTGATAAAAGGAGATGAAGATGATTTTTAAAACAGATTTATTACTATCAATAAAATCATTTCTAAATAATGCAAAAGCCTTCTTCGCAGGCAATAAGGGTAATTTTACTTTTGCAGTTATTGCTGTAATAGCTCTAAATATAGTTTATTCTTCATTTTATTTCAAGCTCGATCTTACGAGAGACAGTTCATATTCACTGTCAAGCGCGAGCGTTGAAGCCGTTTCATCGCTTGAAGATCCAATGATAATAAAAATCTATTTCAGCAAAAATCTTGCGTCTCCTTATAATATGGTGGGCCGTTATGTAGAAGATATCGTAGCTGAGTATGCCGATGAATCAAACGGAATGCTTGAATACGAAGTACATAAAATGGAATCCAAAGAAGACAAGGAAGAAGCCGAAGCGTACGGAATATCTCCCATGCAGATTATGGAACGCGGCGCGGATCAGGCAAAGCAGAGTCTTGCGTATATGGGAATTGTAATTTTGCATGGTGATGTTCACGAAAAGATAAATGAAATAGCGTACATTGAAGGGCTTGAGTATAAAATTACTTCATCCATAACTAAAATCCGTTCAAAGGTAAATGCCTTTGCCGGTATCAAAGATGAAATGAAAATTACACTCTATCAGTCAGTCAACATGTCTGATTTCGGAATCCGCGATTATTCAAAACTTAATTCTGCAGTTTCGGAAATGTTTGATAAGATAAATAAGGATAATCACGGAAAAATTAAATATTCGTATTCTCCCGTTTCAGATAATCAAACTGCTGAAGATTTAATAACGAAATACAATATTCCTGGAAGCCGTTGGAAAAATGTTAAAACTCCGGACGGAAGAAATATCTCAGCGGGTACGGGTGTCGCCGGAATAATAGTTACGCTTGGAAATGAATTCCGCGTAGTTCAGATTCCGTTTGCTAAAACTGTGTTTGGTTTATCCGTTGTGCTTAATAATGTTGAAAGGGATATCCGTTCGGCAGTCGATTCTCTTCTTTCAAAGAACCCCGTGATAGGTTATGTTTCAGGTCATGGCGAAATTCCGCTTTCAGATCAAAACGGCGACCTTCCGTTTAAGGCGATAAACTCGGATCTTTATAATTTTATAAATGTGAACCTGAACAGTGAAATTGATTCTTCTGTAAAAACACTTGTGATCAATTCTCCCAAATCCCCGTTTTCAAAAGATGAACTCTTCCGTCTTGATCAATTTTTAATGAAGGGCGGTTCTGTTATATTTTTTATTGATTCTTTTAATGATGCCGGAAACGGAATGTTTGTTTCGATTGATTCAGGATTGGACGGATTACTTTCCTCGTATGGATTTAAAATCAATAAAGATTATGTTCTTGATAAAAATTGTTACATTGCACGGGGACGGGACATGCCTGAAGTTCCGCTTAACTTTGTTCCGTTTATTGAACGCGCTTCAATGAGCAGTAAAAGTTCTGTTACTAAAGATCTTAAACGAATGGCTGTTGCAAAAGTTTCTTCAATTGAACTTAATGATGAACTAATGAAGAAAAACAATATCAGGTATGATTACATTTTAAAATCATCTGCTTCAGCATGGACTATGAAAGATAATATTGAATTATCTCCAATGAGAATGCAGTCTCCTCCGCAGAGTGAACTTAAAGCATATAATATCGCGGCTGTAGCAGAAGGAAAATTCGAGAGCTATTTCAAAGACGGATATAAATCAGAAAAAGAAGATAGTAATCAATTCGATTTTACCGGCGGACTTATTACCAAAGCAGTCTCTCCTGCTAGGATCGCATTAATATCAAGCTCGGAAA
>JAKJGA010000037.1 GCA_022704645.1 Spirochaetota bacterium | reverse complement strand
TATAACCGACTTCCCTTGAAGCGAAAATCAATTTAATTATTCTCTCTATATCACTGCCCTTTACTTTGTCAATAAAATGACAAACTTCTTCAAAAGAATACTTCCGCCCGAAAGTCATCTCTTCAAGTGCATTGTGCCCCATTTTGACTTCAACGCTTTCCATGCTCAGAGCCAGGCTTCCCTTCAAATAGCTCTTTGCATCCGCAAGTTCATCTTCACTAATGCCTTTTTCGATCAAAAGGCGGCATTCATCAAGAATCAATGATTTGGCTTTTTCAAATTTTTCCGGAGAAGCGCTGCAGTAAACCCCGAAAAGACCGTTATCCGAATATGAACTGTGGAAACTGAAAACAGAATAACACAATCCTTCTCGTTCTCGGATATTCTGAAAAAGTCTGCTCGAAGAACTGCCGCCGAAGATGGTACTTAAAAGGAATAGAGAATAACGGTCTTCATGAGTCTTCGGCAAACCGTCAAAACCCAGCGCGAAATGAACCTGTTCTATTTCGCGTTCAATATGCTTTCTGTATATTCTGCCATAAGAAAAATTCTGCTTTATTAATACTGAAGAGCCTTTTGATTCTGAAAAATATTTTTTAACCAAACGCTCGGCTTCTGAAATATCAAAATTTCCGGCAATGGAAATTACCGCCTTATCGTTGCGGTATTCCCTCTCATAAAAATTCATGAGTTTTTCGCGTGTGATAGAAGCTATGCTTTCACGCGTTCCCAGAATATTATGAGCCAAAGGATGACCGGCAAACATGCTTTCGGTAAACGTATCAAGAACATGCTCATCGGCATAATCTTCATACATTCTAATCTCTTCAAGAATAATCCCTTTCTCCTTTTCAATGTCAGTTTCAAGAAAAAGAGAATTATAAAACATGTCGGAAATAAGTTCGAGACTCATCTCCAAATGATCTGCAATAATATTGATATAATAGCAGGTATATTCCTTGTTGGTAGCTCCGTTATGCTGACCGCCTACGCGGTCAACCATACGTGCCATTTCCTGAGCGGAATATTTTGCCGTGCCTTTAAAGAGCATGTGCTCAAGAAAATGAGCATAACCGCATTCATCGGCATTCTCATCTCTTGACCCCGTTCTAAGCCACAGCCCGCTTGATACGGAAACCACACCGTCTACTTTTTGAAGTAAAACGGTGATTCCGTTGGATAAGGTAAATTTACGAAACAATTATTCAGTCTCCGCTTCCGGTGCAGGCATTGCATCTTTTCTCGAAAGATCAAGTCTTCCGGTTTTATCGATGTTTAGAACTTTTACTTTTACGGAGTCGCCTATATTGACGATATCTGTAACATTCGCTACTCGTTTATGATCAAGCTTGGAAATATGAAGGAGACCTTCTTTTCCAGGAAGAACTTCAACAAATGCCCCGTATTCCATAACACGCTTAACAACACCGTCATAAATTTTTCCGGCTTCAACTTCGGCAACTGAAAGCTGAACCATGCGGACAGCCTTCTCAAGAGAAGCCAAATCAATTGCATAAACGGAAACTTCTCCGTCTTCGGCAACATTAACATCAGCACCCGTAGATTCAACAATGCCTCTGATATTTTTTCCGCCTGGCCCGATAAGTCCGCCGATTTTATCCTGAGGTATGCTGACCTTCTTAAATCTAGGTGCATAAGGTGAAAGTTCCTTGTTAGGCTCAGAAATAACTTCATTCATCTTTCCGAGGATATGAAGTCTTCCTTCTTTTGCCTGAGCAAGAGCCTCTTTCATAATCTCAGGAGTGATTCCTTCAATCTTGATATCAAGCTGAAAAGCTGTGATACCTTCTTTTGTTCCGGCTACTTTAAAATCCATGTCGCCGAGATGATCCTCGATTCCCTGAATATCAGTTAATACCGCGTGCTTTCCTTCTTCCATTACAAGACCCATTGCAATACCCGCGATAGGAGCCTTTACAGGAATACCGGCGTCAAAAAATGCAAGCGAACCCGAGCATACAGTAGCCATCGAAGAAGATCCGTTTGATTCAAGAATCTCCGATACAAGTCTTATCGCGTAAGGAAATTTTGACGGTTCAGGAAGCGTCCACTGAAGAGCGCGTTCGGCAAGAATACCGTGACCGATCTCGCGTCTTCCGGTTCCGCCGATTCTTCCGGTTTCACCGACTGAAAACGGAGGAAAGTTATAATGGAGAAAAAATCTTTTTACTTCTTCGCGGTTCATTGTGTCGACTTTCTGAACATCTTTTTCAGAACCAAGTGTCACTATACCCATACTCTGGGTCTGACCTCTGGTAAAAAGACTCGAACCGTGCACACGAGGAAGAATTCCCGATCTCACTGATATAGGACGCACTTCATCGAGCTTTCTTCCGTCTGCGCGTTTTTTATCAAAAATAATTCTTCTTCTTACGATGTCGCGGTCTATGTCGTGAACGGCGTTATAAATATCTTTCGCGCCGTCAGGATAAGCTTCTGCAAACTCAGCCTGAGCTTTTACTACGATGTCATTAAACGCATCTTCGCGCGCTTTCTTTTCAAGTACATCGCTCAGTTTTTCAATTTCTGAAAGAAACTTTGATTTTACAGCATTGAATATTTCTTCGTTTGTTTTAGCGCCGACATAGCTCATGAGAGGCTTGCCGCATTTAATTTTAAGATCACTCTGAACAGCACATATCTTTTTGATATTGTCATGCGCGAACATAACTGCATTTAGAACATCGTCTTCTGTTACGTTTTTTGAAGAACCTTCAATCATTGTAACAGCATTAACAGTTCCGGCAACCATCAAATCGATATCGCTTTTTTCAATCTGATCAACATCTGGATTCGCGATAAACTGACCGTCAATGCGTCCTACGCGGACAGCTCCGACCGGTCCGTGAAAAGGAATACCCGATATTGTAACTGCGGCAGATGCTGCGTTAATTGCAAGAACATCCGAAGGCTGTTTTCTGTCTGATGAAAGCGTTGATATTACTATCTGAACTTCGTTTAGAAAATCTTTAGGGAAAAGCGGACGCAAAGGTCTGTCAGTTATTCTACACACAAGAATTTCGTGATCGGCAGGGCGTCCTTCTCTTTTAATATAACCGCCCGGCATTCTGCCGGCAGCATAATATTTTTCTTTATACTCAACGCTTAGAGGGAAAAAATCCCTGTCGGCAGAAGGCTTCTTGTCGGCAACAGCTGTGGCGAGAACTGAAGTCTCGCCCATAGAACATAAAATCGAACCGTCAGCCTGCTTTGCAAGTTCGCCCGTTGAAAAACTTATCGTTTTTCCGCCAATTTCTACTCCAACTTCGTGGATCATAATTACTCCTTGTTTGAGGCCGATTATTTTCTAAGACCGAGCGACTCGATAAGGCTTCTGTATTTGCTGATGTCTTTCCTTTTGTAATAATCAAGAAGTCTTCTTCTCTGACCAACAAGCTTGAGGAGACCTCTTCTTGAATGGAAATCTTTTGCATGAGTTTTGAAGTGCTCAGTAAGGTGATTGATTCTTTCAGTAAGAAGCGCGATCTGAACTTCCGCTGAGCCTGTGTCGCCTTCGTGTCTTTTGAATTTTGTAATGATTTCAGCTTTGCTTGTCATAAATACTCCCGTATTTGATAATTATTTTTTTGCCGCTTCGCAGCTAGTTAAAAACGCAAAGATAGCTTAACAGTCCATCTTTTTCGTCCCTTCGGGCAATTGCAATAAGTTTTTGAGACTCATCAAAGAGTGCAAATTCGGACATGCCCGCATATCCGACCTGTTCAGGATGCATTCTCAGTCCGTTCTTCACCTTGGCGGATAATTCCGCTCCAAGCGAAACAGAAGGCATCCCTTCGACGGCGCTTTCCATCGAATTGATGAAAGACGTCCGTCCTGATGAAAAAGCTTCTCCGATTTCATCGGGTTTTACCGCGTCATTAACGCTGAATTTACCCGAATCAGTTCTTCTCAGAAAAGCAAGATGCGCGCCGACAGAAAGTTTTTCACCGAGATCCCGTGCAATCGAACGTATATACGTTCCTTTTGAACAGAATATCTCTGCGCGGACTGTCATATCGGCAAGATTTACCGACTTTATATCGATTGAATAGATTTCTATTGCTCTCGGAGATAACTCGATTTGTTCTCCGTTTCTGACCCGGTCGGAAGCTCTAACCCCGTTGACTTTAAGCGCGGAATACCGCGGAGGGATCTGCAGCTGTTTTCCCTTCATGGAAAGAAGGGCACCCGTAATCATCTCTTCTGTTAAAAAGGATGTATCACAAGCGGCGACCGGAACACCGTCAGAATCGTACGTATCCGTCGATTCACCCAGCTTTATCACCGCAGTGTATTTTTTGTCGCTTTCAAGAAAGAAACGCGTGAGACGTGTTGCTTTCCCGGTGGCTGCGACAATCAAGCCTTCTGCGGCTTTGTCGAGAGTTCCAGAATGACCTATTTTTTTAACCCGCAGAAGTTTCCTTACACGGGCTATCGCGTCAAAAGACGTTATACCTGCCGGTTTGTCTATCAATAAAATTACATCATTCATCGTCGGAAGTTTTTTCTTTAGCCAGTCCGTCAATGAGATTTACAACACCAAGACCTTTTTCGATTGAGTCGTCATAGACAAAATTCACATCGGGAATAGTCTTGATCTGCATTTCTTTTCCAAGATGAAATTTTACAAACCCTGCAGCGGCATTAAGACCTTTTATAGTCTTTCTTTTTTCATCGGCTCCGCCGATTACCGATATATGAACAGTTGCGATAGTGCGGTCATCATTGAGTTCCGCCTTCACAACAGTTGCAAACCCTATTCTCGGGTCTTTTATAACCCCTTTGATCAGAAGATCGCCGATTATTCTTTTTATCAGCTCTTCAAGCCTTTCTTTTCTATAAGATGCCATTTATACCCCGAGCTTCTTAGCTACTTCCGTAAGCTTGTAGAACTCAATGGTATCATCAACACGGACATCATTGAAATTATTTACGCCGATACCGCATTCCTGACCGCCGAGAACTTCATTGGCGTCATCTTTGAAACGCTTGAGCGATTTAAGATCTCCGTCAAAAACCACAACCGACTCGCGGATAACTCTGACTTTGTTTGTTCTCTGAATCTTTCCGTCGACGAGAATACATCCCGCGATAGTACCGATTTTTGAAACTTTGAATATCTGTTTAACTTCAGCATGACCTGTAATTGTTTCAATGATATCCGGCGCAAGCATTCCTTCCATCGCTTTCTTAATATCATCTGTTACTTCAAAAATGATATTGTACATCTTGATCGAAACTTTTTCAGCTTCGGCAAGATCCGCGATCTTTGGAAGAGGACGCACATGATAACCGATAACAATTGCATTCGATGCCGAAGCAAGCATAACGTCACTTTCGTTTATTCCGCCTGCTCCCGCATGAATAACCTTAACTCTGATTTCATCAGTTGAAAGTTTTTCAAGAGCGTCTTTAAGGGCCTGAACCGAACCGTCAACATCCGCCTTAATGACGATCTTGAGATCCTGAACCGCACCCTCTTTGATCATATCGTTAAATGATTCAAGTGTAACTTTTTTAAACTGTTTAGCAGATTCAGCACGTTTAAGTTCCTGACGTTTCTGACCAATCTGTTTCGCGTATCTGTCGCTGACAACTGCCTGAAAAGGATCACCGGCTGACGGAATTCCGTCAATACCGAGAATTTCAACAGGAGTAGAAGGTCCGGCAACTTCAATAGCCTCGCCTCTGTCATTGAACATCGCACGCACTTTCGCAGAATAGACACCTGCAACAATAAAATCACCGACTCTAAGTGAACCGTTCTGAATAAGAACAGTACATACAGTTCCGCGCCCGTGCTCTATCTTGGATTCAATAATAGTTCCTTTTGCGCGGATATTCGGATTCGCCTTCAGATCAAGGATTTCAGCCTGCATAAGAACAGCTTCAAGGAGTCCTTCGATATTTATTTTCTGCTTAGCACTGATTTCTACAAAGAGATTCTTTCCGCCCCATTCTTCAGGAACGATTTCATAAGCAGTCAATGCTTCACGCACCTTCTGCGGATTAGCTTCAGGAAGATCTATTTTATTGATAGCAACTATGATAGGAACATTAGCGTCCTTCGCATGATTGATAGCTTCAACTGTCTGAGGCATTACACCGTCATTTGCCGCAACTATAAGAATTACCATATCGGTGACTTTAGCACCGCGGGCACGCATCGTAGTAAAAGCCGCGTGACCAGGTGTATCAAAGAAAGTTACCTTCTGACCATGAACATCAACCTGATAAGCTCCTATATGCTGAGTAATTCCGCCAAACTCCTGATCGATGACATTAGCGCTTCTGATTGCGTCAAGAAGCTTTGTTTTACCGTGATCGACATGACCCATAACGGCAACAACCGGCGGTCTGTGAATATTATCGACTGCATTGTCCTCTTCTTCCTCACGGATAACCGTTTCTTCATAAAGAGTAACAACCTTAACCTGAGTACCGTATTCACTTGCAAGAATCTCTGCAGTCTCGGCATCGAGAACCTGGTTTATTGTAGCCATAAAACCAAGCTTCATGAGTTTTGCGATAACATCACTTGCCTTAACATTAAGTTTCTTAGCAAGATCACCTACCGAAACGGTCTCTGTAATATCAATATTCTTAGGAATAGAAACTTCAGCGTCACGAAGTTCTTTTTTCTTTTTTGCGAGGAATGCTTTTTCCGCAGCTTCCTTTGCGGAAAGCTCTGCAAAGCGGCTCTTTTTTATATCTTTTTCTTTATCGCGTTCTTTTCTTTTTCCTCTATCAGCGCCCTTTGTCTGATCGAGTTCAGTTGAAAAACCTTCATTTGCCTGCGGTCTTCCGCCTGTCGGACGCGGACCTCTGTTTCCAAAAGATCCGCCTCTGTTAAAACCGCCTTCACGGCGCTGACCGCCGCCTTGTCCAGGAGTATACGGTCTGTTTCCGCCCTGTCCAGGAGTATACGGTCTGTTTCCGCCCTGTCCAGGAGTATACGGACGGTTCCCGCCTTGTCCAGGAGTATATGGTCTGCTTCCCTGTGGACGGTCGCCCTGTGGTCTGTCACCATATGGTCTGTTTCCGCCCTGTCCAGGAGTATACGGACGGTTCCCGCCTTGTCCAGGAGTATATGGTCTGTTTCCGCCCTGACCAGGTGTATACGGACGGTTCCCGCCTTGTCCAGGAGTATATGGTCTGCTTCCCTGTGGACGGTCGCCCTGTGGTCTGTCACCATATGGACGATTCCCCTGAGGTCTGTCGCCGTATGGTCTGCTTCCCTGTGGACGATCTCCGTATGGTCTAGCAACCTGAGGTCTGTCACCTTGCGGTCTATCTCCCTGCGGACGTTCCGGTCTTTCAGCCGACCGTTGCGGTTTGGAATCTCCAAAAGGAGAAACCGGCGCATCAACTGACTTCGCAGGTTTCTTTTCCAGAAAAGGTGTTTCTGCCGGAGCAGCCTTCTCAGCCTGTTCCGCCTGCATAGCTTCTTCTTTTGCTGTATGAGAACTAATATCGACTTTCTGCTTGAGCCGGATTTTCTTTTTCACGGAAAGCTTCTGTTCAGCCTGTTTTGCCCTCTCCTCTTTGAGTGATTCAATGCGGGTTTTTACGTATACCGCATCATTTGACGAAATTTCGCCGTCATCACCCGAAATTTGAATCCCGAGATCCTTACAAATTGACTTAATGTCATTCTCGTTGACTGAACTGTTCCTTGCAACTTCGCTTATCTTCATGAAAATCCTGATAATTTATTTTATATTACTTGCTTTCATCTTCAGAAGGCTCCTCACCTTCATCAGCCTTTTCAACGTCTTCCGATTCCTCGTCGTCGTCAAAATCAACCATGCTATCAACTATTTCCCAAATTTCTTTTGCCGTTTTTTCTCCTATGCCGTCAATATCCTTAAGGTCATCAACACTTTTCTGAACAAGATCCTCGACTGAAAATATTCCTCCTTTTTCAAGAAGTTCAATATATCTTGCCTTAAGACCAAGCTCCTGAAGCGGAGTATAATCTTCGACATCGTCCGAGAAAAGCTGTCCGAACAATGAACGGGACTCGTCTGAGTTGAGAAAATTTCTATATTCTTCCTCTGTCATCACCGTAATTTCAAAACCGCAGAGTTCGGAAGCGAGTCTTACGTTATGGCCTATTTTCCCCACCGCAATCATTTTCTGTTCATTTTCAACAATTGCAATGACTTTTCCTGTTCTGGTTTCTATTACTTCTTTGACTTTTGCAGGTGTCAACGCATTTTCCGCAAGAGTTTTGCTGTCGCGGGAGAACTCTATGATATCAATTCTCTCTCCTTCAATCTCACGGACAATTGCCTGAATTCGGCTTCCCTTCATACCGACGCATGCACCGACACAGTCAACATCCCTGTCACGGCTCGAAACCATGACCTTTGTTCTCATTCCGGTTTCTCTGACGATTTTCTCAATACGGACTATTCCGTCATATATTTCAGGAATCTCCATTTCAAAAAGCTTCGCAACAAATTCAGGACGCGCGCGAGTCAAAACAATATTCGGTCCGCGGTTTGTTTTTTCTACAGTCCATACAAGCGCTTTTATTCTGTCGCCTGTCTTAAAATGCTCGCGGCTCGACTGCTCTCTCTGAGGAATAACACCTTCAACCTCGCCGTATCCTATATCAACAAATATGGTTTTCTTAACCTGGCGCTGCATGTATCCGTTGATGAGATCGCCTTCTTTTTCTTTGAAATCATCAAATATAATATTCTTTTTAAGCTCTTTGATCTTCTGCATCATGACCTGTTTGGCCGTCTGAGAAGCGATGCGGCTGAAAACCTTGAAAGGATCCTCTTCAACCTCGACATCATCACCAAGCTGGATATCTTTGTCTTTTTTGATCGCCTCTTCAAAGCCGATCTGACGTCCGGATTCATCAGGGCGTCTAACAACCATTTTCTTTGTAACTATTTTCATTGAATTTGAAGAACGGTCAAAAACAACCTTCATATCATCTGTTGTGCCGAACTGCTTGCGGTAGGCGCATTCAATAGCCGTTTTAACAATGTCTTCAATATGTTCCCTGGTAATCCCTTTCTCGGAAACAACAGACTGGAGTGCGTCAAAGAATTTTGCATTCATAATTAAACCCTTTAATAATCAAGATTCGAATTTTTTATATCATTATAGGAAATCTCTTCCATTCCCTTTTCTGTTTTCAAAACAACAGATTCATCACCGGCAGAAACAATTTTTCCTTTTACTGCTCCGCCTTTTTCTCCGCCGAGAATAATTTTGACCGGAGCACCGGAAAAACGGACAAATTCTGCTTTTGAACGGATTTTGCGCTTCAAACCCGGCGAGGAAATCTCAAGAGTGTAACTATCCTCGATTCCGGAATCTTCGATAAGTGAATTAAGTTTAGCCGTATATTTTACGCAGTCTTCATGCGAAACTATTGAACCGTTATCAATTCTGACAGTAATTACCGCACTGCCTTTCCTAAGCTGAATATTCTGTTCATAAACTTCAAAACCGCAGAGTTCACTTGCTCTATAAATAAGCTTTTCAACATCCGCTTTTGTGAATTTATCCAACAAATACCTCAGACCCACAGTAAAATAAAAAGCTGTCCTTCGGGACAGCTTTTGACAACATCAGAAATTACAGTCACTTTGATACTTGACTTGTATTTTGCAAGCTTTTTTTATTAAGATTGCATATCACAAACGGTTCATGAGATTCCTTATTCTCTCTCCGATAGGCGGATGCGAATAATGGAAAAAAACATAAAGCGGATGCGGAGTTAGATTTGAAAGATTGTTCTCTGCAAGCTTCTTCAATGCACCGGAAAGTTCTTCAGCTGAAAAATACTTTGATGCGAAATTATCAGCTTCATACTCATGCTTCCGCGAAAGCATGTTCAGAAAAATACCTGTTATTGTAGATATGGGAACATATAGAATACCGAAAGCGATTATAGCCATATGAATAGAATGCGCCTCCGCTCCCAAAGCCGAAGACAGAACACTGTTGCCGATAAAAAGACTTAAAACAAACAAAAGACCGCCGGTCTGAATAACGGAAAAAAGAATCATCATAAGAGTGTGCTTTTTTTTATAATGCCCGATTTCATGAGCAAGAACCGCAATGATCTGACCCGGAGTAAGTTCCTTAATCAGAGTGTCAAAAAGCACGATTCTTTTTTTTGAAAAAAGTCCGCTGAAATAAGCATTTGCTTTTGTAGTCCTTTTCGAACCGTCTATTACATAAATATTATCGAGTTTAAATCCGGCTTTTTGAGCAAAAGCAGTTATTCCGCTTTTCAGCTCTCCTTCTTCAAGAGGAGTCTGCTTGTTAAAAAGCGGCGCGATTACTGATGAATAAAACATCGTGAAGAAAATCATAAATACAGTGATTGTTATCCACGCAAATATCCAGAAAGTATCAGGAAATTTCTGAATAAAAATAACTATGAGAGAAAGAATTATCCCGCCTATTATTCCGCCGATAAGCCAGCCTTTAATCTTATCAAGAAAATATGTAAGCGGAGTTGTTTTATTGAATCCGTATTTCTGCTCAATAACAAATATGTCATATATCTCAAAAGGACTATTAATAAGATCAAACGATATAAGCAGAATTCCGAAAAAAATCAATGCGCTAAAAACCGGGTCTGTTGAAACAGATCTTGCAAATGAATCAACAAAGGCAAATCCGTCGAAAAACAGCATCAAAAAAATAAGAATTGAACTGAACACTGACGATATAACAGAGAAGCGGATATTTTCCTTTTCGTATTTCTGCTGTTTGGCATATTTTTCTTCATCATATGTTCCTTTAAGTTCATCAGGAACGGATTTTCCAAGACTTTTGTAATTAAGAAAGGATAAAATCCTTTCCAGAATAAAATCAGCAATCAGAATGGCAACAATAAGGATAAAAACAGTTTCGGCTCTCAAAATTCCTCCGCTTGACTAATTGGAAAACAGTCAAACGATAATAGCAAACATTTTTTGAAAAGAAAAATAAGCTTACGGATAGAAAAATTTGAAGTAGTTTCAGAAGATAAACACCTTGACAGGGATGCCGGACTGAATTGAGAATTAAATAATAAAGGGGAAATATGAAAAAAAGCAAATATCTTAAAAACGACAAACGCCGCACTTTTAATATAGAAAAAATATTTGAACATTTTCTCTGGAGCGGAAGGTTTCTGGTTCTTTTCGCGGTTGTATCAAGTCTTATTGCTTCATTTATTTTATTCGTTCTGGCGAGCAAAGACATTCTTTTTACTTTAAAGGATATTGTATATTATCTCGGCGGAAATCATTCGATAGACATTCACACTCTTGTAATAGTAAACATTATAGGAGCAATTGACGTTTATCTCATAGCAGTGGTTCTAATTCTTTTCAGCTTCGGTCTTTATGAGCTTTTTATTTCACACATCGATACCGCAAAGAAAAGTGAAGCTTCAAGCATTCTCAACATCGGTTCCCTCGATGTGCTCAAAGATAAAATTGCGCAGGTTATAATAATGGCCCTCATTGTTAAATATTTTCAGATGGTTCTTAACCGTGCTCAGAATTTTTCAACAGCGCTCGACATGATATATCTTGCACTTTCAATTTTTGCTCTTTCAACAGGGCTTTATTTTCTTCATAAATCAAAATCAGGACACAATTAAGGAGGATCTATGAATATATTGGTACCGCTTGCGGAAGGTTTCGAGGAAATCGAAGCCGTAACAATCATCGACATGCTCCGCCGTGCAGGACATACTGTCACAACCGCATCACTTAAAAATAAAATTGTAACAGGCGCGCATTCAATTCAAATTACCGCCGACAAGATTCTTACTGAAATACGTTTTGAGGAATTCGGAGCTTTTATTCTTCCGGGCGGAATGCCGGGCAGCACAAATCTGCGTGATCATGACCGGGTAATGTCTTTTATTCAGAGAATCTACGCGGCAGGCGGGATTATCGGTGCAGTATGCGCCGCTCCGATTGCTCTTGGAAGAAGCGGAATTCTCGACGGAAAAAAATTCACATGCTTTCCGGGAGATGAAAAGGAAATTACTCATTCTAAATTTACAAATGAAGATGTAACCGTTGACGGCAAAATAATAACAGGAAGAAGCGCCGGAGTCACTGCTCTTTTCACGCTTAAAATTATCGAACTTATTGACGGAAAAGAAAAAGCTGAATCTCTTCAAAAAAGGATGTTTATCAAAGGTGATTTCTAAAAGCCCGTGCGAATTTCTTCCCGCAAGCCCGGAAGAATTAAAAAAACTGGGCTGGGATTACATAGATATTCTTCTTTTGACGGGTGATGTTTATATCGATCATCCTTCTTTCGGAACAGCCGTAATCGGACGTTTTCTTGAACATCACGGGTTCCGAGTTGCTGTATGCGACGCGCTCAAAGATGATGATGTTCAGAAAATCGCTTCTTTCGGAAAACCCAGACTCTTCTATGGTGTATCATCAGGAAATGTTGACTCATCACTCATGAAATTTACCGCCTTCGGAAAAATCCGAAACGATGACCCTTACCTTCCCGAATCGATGGCAACTCAGAGACCTGACAGAGCACTTATAAAATACTGCAATCTCATCAAGCAGATAGACAAGGAAACTCCGGTATTAATCGGCGGAATAGAAGCTTCGATGCGGCGTTTCGCGCATTACGATTTTACGAGCGGAAAACTCCGCCGTTCGATACTTGCAGATTCGCGTGCGGATATTCTCGTTCA
>JAKJGA010000235.1 GCA_022704645.1 Spirochaetota bacterium | reverse complement strand
CTGGTGTCGCTTCATCATCATGAACTGCCGGAGAAATTTCCTTAAGGCCCGCCTTTTTCAAAACGAATGAAACAGATTTCTGTATAGCGTCATTATACTTAATCATATAAGTTGAAAGCGCAGAAGTTATTACAAAGACGAAAATAATAGCAGACATTGTTTCCTGGGAGATATGACTGTGCGCCAGTCCGAGTGAAGCAATAACAAGAGAAAATTCACTTATCTGAGCAAGATTCACAGATGTCAGAAGACTTACCCTGAGACCGTTCTTCAGCGAATAAAGAACCGGAAAAACAGAAAGAAACCGCGACAAAACGAGAAACGCTGATGCGGCTGCGGCAAGCGCAAGAACTGACATATTTTCAAGCGGATTCGGAATTCGCATCCCGAGCGATACAAAAAACAAGGTGATAAAAAAATCGCGTATGTTAACAACTTTTGCAATAACATCAAGATTGTAAGGGAAAGTTGAAATCGCAACTCCGGCAATAAGGGCGCCCATCTCCTGCGAAAGACCGAGAAAAGCAGCTGAACCGCAGACAAGAAAACACCATGCTAATGAAGAAATTAAAACCAGTTCGGGTATTTTAGCGATTGATTTAAATATTTTCGGCAGAACATACCGGCTGATCAGCATACTTACAACAACAAGAAAAATACCTTTTCCGAATGAAAGCAGAATATTCAATATATCCGGATTTGCAAGATTCGGCTGAATACCCAGAAGTATAATCGCCCAGATATCCTGGAATACGAGTATGCCTAGAGTGAGACGTCCCGCAAGCGTATCGAGTTCAAATTTTCCGTATAGAAGCTTTACAACGATAGCGGTACTGCTCAATCCGCAGCATGCAGCAAGATAGAAAAGATCATATCCTCCGCCTCGAGCAGAGTACCCGAGAAGCAGAAAAAAAGCAGATCCCAAAAGAGCGCAAATAGGAAACTGCGTTAAACCTCCAGCGACAAGTGACTTGCCGGAGCTTTTCAGCTTCTTGATATCAATTTCCAGACCTATTAAAAAAAGCAGCAGAATCAAACCAAAATGCGAAATTGTTTCTATGTCTTCCGCTTTTTCAATGAAACCGAAACCAAGCTTAGGCCCTATTATTACGCCGGCGATAATGTATGCAAGAAGAAGAGGCTGTTTGAACAAATGAGATATAAATGCGACGATAGTCGCCGCGAGAATTGCGATGCCGACACTGGCAATCATATTCGTATCATCAGAACCTGTTCCATTTGAAAATAGCGGATATGATACAAATAAAATAAAAAGAAAAACATAGAGGAATCTCTTCTTGGATAAAAACATTTACACTTCCTTATGATTCATTCGCAGCGGCGTGCTTCAGGAGTCATTCTTTATCGGAAACAAATTCGGTATATGATAATTCGTTAATAAGAATCTCATCAGAAATTTTATAAGCACTTTTCGACTGAAGAAGCTCTCCATTATCATAAAGCATTACCGAAATACTTTCTGTTTTATCCGATGCAGCTTTAGCAAATATATATATAGATGACTCAGGTGTAGCAAAATTTACAGAAAGAGAGTATGATGAATTTTCCATTTCAGATATTGAAAATGAAACAGGATCATCATTATCGACAATATACCAACCAACAACTCCGTCACCGTATGAAATCACATGAAATTTGCATGACCCGTCAATTTCTTCATCATTTTGACAAGAAACCAGAATAAATGCAAACAGAAACAGCCCAAATATTTTTTTAAGATAATGCCGAAATAAATTGTTCATGTGCATTCATTTATCCTAAACTTAATAACTGTCAACAAATTCTTTGATTTATCATTTTATGGATTATCGCGCGATAGAGCTTAAAAATCCAATCATCAGTTTATCCAAAAATAATAAGAATAATCAAATTGCCTTATTAGACATTATTTTATACCTTACAATAACGACGTTGACACATTATCAAGATTAACATCAACTGACGTCTCCGCCTTCGGGCAAAATGGAGAAAAAATGCAGATATTAAACCACCCGAAACCGGCAATTATTCATAAAGACGGCGAAGTGAGCTACACAGATCTTTTAAAAAATATTTCTGCAATAGCCAAAATTCTCAAAAATGAACCTTTCAAAGCCGTAATTTTATCCGAAAACAGACCGGAATGGATATTTGCCTTTTATGCCATAATCAAACAAAACGGTATTTCCGTTCCGGTAGATTTTCTATCAAGCGAGGATGAAATCCTTTATATATTAAATGACTGCGAACCTGATTATATATTCTGCTCGAATCAGACGATAAAAAAGGCTCAACAAGTATCCGATAAAGCGTCAAAAAAACCTGCTCTGATAAATTTTGACGAATTAAAAATCAATTATCAAAACGAAAATGCCGAAGAAATCAAACCTGATAATTACTATGATACCTCTTTTATCATTTACACTTCAGGAACAACCGGTTCCCCAAAGGGAGTGATGCTGACCCATGACAATATTCAGTCAAACATCGAATCCGTTCATGATGACGCTAAAATCTTCATAGAATCCGACAGAGTAATGATTCTTCTTCCGCTTCATCACTCATTTCCTCTGACCGGAACCATAATTGCACCTCTTCACGTGGGAGCTACAGTAGTAATTGCACCATCTATGAATCCCGACGACATAAGAAATACATTAAAAGACGGAAAAATAACCCTGCTGATCGGAGTACCGCGACTATACCAGCAGCTGATGAAAGGGATAAAGCAAAAAATTGACGC
>JAKJGA010000234.1 GCA_022704645.1 Spirochaetota bacterium | reverse complement strand
CCTTTCATGCATCCGTCATACAGACCTTTCATTGTTGTTTTTAGTTCATCGGGATTGATCCAGTTGTTTGTAGGACCAGCTGCTTCTTTGGTTTTTGAAGCGATGTAGGTACTTTTTTCTACACGGGCAACGTCAGACGCGTCAGATTTAAAAAGAACACATCCGGGTCTTTTCTTTTCATTAAGAGGAATGGCAAGACCTTCATCGACAGTGATCTTGATCATTTCGTCATACTCTTTCTGCGAACCGTCACACCAGTAGATGTTTTCCGGCTTCGTCATAGCAGCAACTTCTTCTACCCATTTGAGTAGTTTCTGATGCTTCGTCATGCTACTTTCTCCCATATAAAGCTCCTTTTATTTATTATTTTTTCGCGTTAATAATACACCGCTCTCCGCGGGATTTTTTTCTGTTATGAAAATATCCGAATGAAACAGTTTGATCTGCTGAAAAAGAAACGGAGGAGTGTAAAGAACCCTGAAAAAATTGCTATAATTTATTAAACTCAAATCATACCACAGTGTCAAGAATTTAAAGAAATAACCGGACGAATATCCGGTTATTTCTGTTTTATTACTTAATCGTGAAAAGAACCTGTCCAGTAAGGACCTTGGCTCCCTGGGCAACCGGAATAGAAGAAACAACACCCGCTTTTGGAGCTTTGATCTCAGTTTCCATCTTCATTGCTTCGATTACAATTACTGTCTGACCGGCAGCTACAGAAGTTCCAACAGGAGCCTTAATCTTAACTACAACGCCAGGAAGAGGAGATTTCACAGCCTCGCCTTCGCCGCTTCCTGAAGAAGCTGGAGCGGATGCTGAAATTCCGTCCTTAACATTGACCTTATAAGTTCTTCCGTCAACAACAGCTTCGTCGCCTTTAAGCTGAACAGCATAAGCTTTTCCATTGATGTCTACAGTATACTCGCCGCTTCCTGATGCTTTAGCTTCAGAACCTGCGCTTTTCTTAGCATCTTTGCGGACACCGACTGTTGCTTCGCCTTTAAGGTAAGCAACGCCCTTGTCACCGCAAGCTGCAACGATAAATATATTCTCGTCAGTTTCAGGAAGTTTGTTTTCCTGAAGGATCTTTTTAGATGCAGCAACACCTTTCTTTTCGTTACGGTCATTGATCGCAAGAGGAGATTCTGTTGTGCGTTTGAGACCCATCTGCTCTTCAGCAAGTTTAACGATTTCAGGATCCGGTTCAACAGGTGTTTTACCGAAATAACCGAGAACCATTTTTCCGTAACCTTCAGCAAACTTCTTCCAAGGTCCGAGGAATACGTTGTTATATGCCTGCTGAAAATAAAACTGTGATACTGGAGTAACAGAAGTTCCGAATCCGCCGACTTTAACGACTTCATTCATCGCCTTGATTACTTCAGGATATCTGTCCATTGTTCCGTTGTCGCGCATCATCTGAGTGTTTGCAGTAAGCGCTCCGCCCGGCATTGGAGAGAAAGGAATAAGAGGTTCAACCGCTTTTGATTCAGGCGGAAGGAAATAATCTGCCATACAGTTTTTGAAAACTTCTTCAGCTTCAACCATTTTGTTCGCGTCGATTCCAAGATCATACTCAGTTCCTCTGAGCGCGTGCCACATTGAAAGAACGTCCGGCGAACATGTTCCGCCGCTAACAGGAGCCATTGAAAGATCAAGTCCGTCAGCGCCGCCGTCAAGAGCCGCTTTATAGCACATTACGCATGTTCCCGCAGTATCATGTGAATGGAATCTGATATGAGCTTTATCTCCGAGAAGAGCTCTTGCTCTTTTCATTGTTTCATAGATAACAGCAGGAGTTGAAGTTCCGGAAGCATCTTTGAACGCAACTGAATCATAAGGAATTCCCGCATCGAGAATGTTTCTTAATGTCTTTTCATAAAAATCCGGAGTATGAGCGTAATCAGCTCCCGGACAATCAGGCGGAAGGCTCATCATTGTCACGACTACTTCGTGATTAAGTCCTGCTTCCTTGATGCATTTTCCGCTGTAAATCAGATTGTTAACGTCATTCAGCGCGTCAAAGTTTCTGATGGTTGTTATGCTGTGCTTCTTGAACATTTTAGCGTGAAGATTGATGATGTCGCTCGGCTGTGAATCAAGGCATACAACGTTGATACCGCGCGCGAGCGTCTGAAGATTTGCATTAGGTCCCGCTGCCTTTCTGAAAGCGTCCATAACGTCAAAAGCGTTTTCATTTGAATAGAAGAAAGCCGACTGGAACATTGCTCCGCCGCCTGCCTCAAAATGCTCAATTCCGGCTTTAGCTGTAGCCTCAACAGCCGGTAAAAAATCCTTTGAAAAAACCCTTGCCCCGTAGACGGACTGAAAACCGTCGCGGAACGCGGTAATCATTACTTTTACTCTTTTTTTGCCCACTCTAATAATCCTCCTGTATTTTTTCGTTACTCAAGAATATCTCCTGCAGCAACCGATGATATCCTGCCTTCGGATTCGAGAACAAGATATCCTTCTTCATTTATATCAACAGCCCTGCCCGATATTTTACCTCCGGGCGCATCAACTGTAATATGCCTGTCCAGAAACAAAAACCTTTTGATATAATCGTCCCTGATGAGAGAAAAGCCCTCTTTTATAAAAAGAGAATAATCCTCATGAAACTTTTCGATAAGCTTAAATACGAATGAATTTCTGTCAATTTTCTTTCCGCAAACTTCCGAGAAAGAAGTTGCATACTTGTTAATTTCTTCATATGGGGGATATGAATTAAGATTTATTCCGAAGCCAAGAACAAGACCTTTGAGAT
>JAKJGA010000233.1 GCA_022704645.1 Spirochaetota bacterium | reverse complement strand
CCTTCTTGCACAAATAACATCTATCAGAAGTATTTTTCTTAACTTCAGCAGAAATGGAATTTCTTTCAATAACGATCTGCCTGATTCCGTATTCTTTGCAGAAAGTAATGCTGTCGTCAATATCCCGTGCAGGCATTAATGGAGAGTGAAATGTTAACGCTGTGCATTTATCTCCAAGAACTTCATGGCTTATTTTTAAAAGAAGCGAGCTGTCAGCTCCGCCTGAAAAAGCAACCGCACAGCTGCCGAGTTTAGCCATATATGACACAAGATTATCGTATTTTTCAGGCATTCTTTAAGTTTTTCCTCTTAACTTCACTGTAAAACAAAATCATAATTCTTAATATTCCGGAATAAGCGTTTGCAAGCAGAACGAAATGAAGACCTTCTGCAAGTTTTTCAATATTCGAAATATCCGAAAGAACATTTACCAGATATAGAAGACTTATTGAAAAAACAGCCAGAAAGGAAATCTTAACTGAACGGGCAAATGCAAATCGGGATATTTTCCCTGAGATAATAGTAAGAGCGTAAACAGTCAGAACAAACAAAAGAGAAACCAAATTAAAATACATTTTTCACCTTCCTTTATACTATCACAAAAAACACAAAAGTCGTCCTTCCTTATCGGATAGAACCAATTCTCTAATTAAATCAATCGATGATAATCGCCATAAGCATTCAAGTCAATTAATCTTTAAACAGACTGCCGTATTTCAGACAGTCTGTTTATACTATTTCTTATGATCCCGCGCATAAAGCTTAACTAATCGGCTCAGATCTTTTTCTTTTTTCTTTCTATCGAGATGACCTTTTTCGCTGAGTCTGCTTTCAAGATAAGCGAGTTCAGACTTCATATCAAGATAATTCTTATAACGCGCTTCGGTAATTGCACCGCTTTCAACAAGTTTAACGACTGCGCATCCCGGTTCGCCCTGATGAGAACAATCTGAGAATCTGCAGTTTAAGGCGGCTTGAGCTATCTCTGAAAAAGATGAATCCAGACTTTCTTGTCCGCCCCAGAGCTGAAGTTCCCGAAGACCCGGCGTATCTATCAGCATCACTCCGTTTCTCAGAACAACAAGCTCTTTGTGAGTCGTTGTATGACGTCCCCTCAGATCATCCTCACGCTGGGTTCCCGTACGCATGTAACCTGAGCCCAGAAGCGAATTAACAAGAGCGGATTTTCCGACACCCGAAGGTCCGCTGAAGGCAATTGTTGAAAACGGATCAAATTTATTCAGCAGTTCGTCAACTCCCTCACCGGTTAAAGCACTTACGGCAAAAACCTGAGCATTGCCAGCAATATTCCGGGCTTCCGAAACAGCTTTTGCCCTGTCTTCTGCTATATCGCATTTATTCAGAACAATTACCGGAGACGCTCCGCCCTCTCTTGCCATTGATAAATATCTTTCGATACCCCGCAGACTGAAATTCCGTCCTCCGTCAAGACCGCAGACAATACAGAGATAATCTATGTTAGCTGCAATGATCTGCTCCTCCGTAAGAACACCCGCTTCTTTTCGTGAGAAACGGCTTTTTCTCGGAAGGAGTTCTTCAATAATAAGAATTCCGCCTCCGTCACGGCACGCTACCCAATCTCCGATGGTTGGATAATCAGCACGAGACTCTGATTCAAAAATAAATCTGCCTGATACCTGCGCCTGAACTGCTCCGCTTCCGGCGTCTGCTTCATAAATATGACGGGTTTCTCTGATAATTCTTGCAGGAATAAAACCCTGTTTTCTAAATTCTTCAAAATCTTTATCATTAGCGGCTTTCCAGCCGAGAGATTCAATTTTCATAACGTACCGCCTTTAGAAAATTCTCATTTCTTTTTAATATTCTATAGCGATTTGAGGCATATGATTTAATAATTGTGAACATAATAATCTCCTATTGTGAATGCACACGTATGACGCACGACCAGCATGCGTAAAATAAGGATAATGTTCCTGTTCTCTCAACGGGAATTATTCGTTTCGGATGTTTCCGGCGGGATAAATCAAAGGAAAAGAATCACAAAGATTATCCCCTGAACAGGAACATCTCTACTGCAATATCCATCCAATTCCTCCATAATTACAGCAAGTTTTGGTGAAAAATATAATCTGTCAAGAAAATAAGAAATATTTTTAATCGAAAGACCTAACTGGCTTGAAGCGCTAAACCCTAAATAGTACCGAATTTTCATTTCTTTTTCTTTCTTGAAGAATCAATTATTCAGAATGTTAATCAGAATAAAAATGATGGCGAATATTAATAAAGACTTTTGTGTCTGCGGTATTATCAAAAACATACATTATACAGGATTGCGCTTTAATGGTGCTTAAATTTATATAACTCATTTTCTGCACATTTTTAATATTCAGAATCAAGTCATTAAAAGTATTTACTTCTTGAAATATTTCCTACAGGGAATAGAATAATGCGATATGCGCTTTAATTATTTTCTTCCTGTTTTTCTATTACTATTCTGCTCCTGCCGGGAGGAGAAAATAGCATTTGTCGGAACTCTTTCGGGCACCGCAAGTAAAACAGGACTATATGCAAAAAACGGTTTGGAGATAGCTGTCGACGAAATTAACACTTCCGGAGGAATCGGAGGCAGCAGAATCGTTCTTGATATTTTCGATGACAAAAACAATCCGTCGATCGCCGAAGGAATAGATTACGGAATTGCAATGAAAAACTATAAAATAATAATCGGTCATAATACGAGCGAAATGTCAAAAGCAGGACTAAAGGCAATAGCAAACAAACAAGTTCTTATGATAAGTC
>JAKJGA010000036.1 GCA_022704645.1 Spirochaetota bacterium | reverse complement strand
CAGCTTCATTCACGGGAGAAGTGAGCCTTGTTGAAAAAACAATATATTCCCCGAACATATGAGAATCTCTTTTGCTGGAACAGTTATAACAGACCAGCTTATCATCCTTGAATAAAACGCTTTTAACATTATACTCCAAATACGACAAAAGACTTTGAGATAACGAATCAAACATATTAGACGGCATTGTAAGTATTTTGGGAAAAAGCTTATCCTTTGCTATATTTTTATAAAACAGAAGCTTGTCTTGGGCCTCATTATAATGAGGACTCGAATCTTTAACCGCACTCCATTTTTGTACAGCGCTCTCAACACTTCCGGCGGCTTCTAAAGCCTCCGCGTAGAAGTAATTAAATTCTGAAAAATAAAGATCATCTTCTTTAATATTTTTTTCAGTTTCCTCCAAAACAGAAAGAGCCTGAAGAGTATTTCCCAAAGCTAAATTAATTTTTGCTTTTAAAAGTTCTTTTTCTGTTTCTCCTTCCTCAAGATCATGAACATTTTCAATACGTTCAAGCGCGCGCTCAAACTGACCCGAGGCAAAATATATTTTTGCAAGATAAAGATTTATTTCACCCGCATAATAGTTTTTTCTTTCAGCTTCAAGAAAACGGTTCTCTGCCGCAGGATAGTCTTTTGCTCTAAAAGAAATCACTCCGAGGGTAAAAGGAAATTCTCCGTCAGAAGGATAAAGCTCGCTTCCTTCTTTGCATAGTTTTTTTGCTTCTGCAAAATACCCCGAATCAAGCTGCATCTTTATTGCAGTTTTCAGAATCGATGAAGGCATCGCCCACTTCCTGCTCATCGTGTTGAACTGCTCCATTGCCTTTTCAACATTGCCGAGAAGAAGATAAATCCGCGCCAGCATTTCCCGAACATCCTGTTCCATAATCTCAGGAGTATATCTGTCATATTTCAGCATATCCTGAAGGGTCATCAGCGCGAGAATAAAATGTTTTTTGTCGAAATTATATTTTGAAACAAGCCAATTCGCGTCCGTGTTTGTTTTATCAAGGTTGAGAACCGCATTCAGAATTGCTAAGGCCTTCTCATCATTTACGGCAAGCATTCCCTTCGCCTTCTCAATGCGTTTGGGAATTGAATATATTCTGTAAATCCTGAAAAGATATATCATTCCGAGGAAAAAACCGGCTGACATAAAAACAATAAGAAGATTTACCTGCATGCTATCTGATTCTCTTCAATTGAGTTGTTATTCCTGTTACAGCGTTTTTAAGAAAATCTTTTGGCGCGTTTTCATATACCGGAAAATTCAGTTCCCCGGAAGCAAACATTTCACCTGCGAAAAATATTTCTGCTGAGTAATTTTCTGTTTCATACAAAAACTTGTTTTCTGAAAGAGCTGAAGAATAACGCTTTGATGCTGTCTGATAATCCGTTTTGTTTTTGACCTGAAGAAATGAAAAAAGAATATCGCCGGATTTATCAAAATACCACGGCTCGTAATTCCGCGAAATGTCTGCAAGAAGAAAGGACACTTTCTTTGAAATATCTTTATCTGCGACGGAAAATGTACCTTTCTTAAGTTTAATTTTTCCGATTTTTACCGCAAAAAGAGAAAGGCTCAGATCAAACCGTTTGCAATAATTTAAAACAGACTGGGCATTAGAATAAATAACAACACTGCTCTTTATCGCATCAGACATCCCCTTTAGAGAAAGATGGTAATTTATGATTATATTATTCATAAATACAGAAATTGAGGACTCAAGATAATGATATGACGCAAAAGAAAAAAGGAAACCGACAGCTATATATAGAGGTATCTGAACAGGCCTTTCTATAGCGCTTGAAGAAATTCTATCAATCATAAAAACTGCAAAGGAGTATAAACCTGCACTAACGATAAACATTCCGAAATTAATTGAACGCTTTTTTAATGTATTAAAATCCTTCGAAGTATTTTTTTTTACCTTCGCTATGAAAATAAAGGAAAAAAGAAAATACGCTCCGGTAAGATATAATATTTCATAAAAACCGGCATGAAAAACAAAATTCTGCATTGATCCGCCGAAGTAGAGAATCGCGGCTGAAAGCGCAAAGATGAAGGAAAAAAGAATAAATGATATTATGAGACATGACACATAAAATGCTTTTATTCCGCTCATACTTTCCTCTATAAAAAAGCTTATTATAATTCATAAAACCGATTATTTCAAAGCTTTTTTAGCCTTGACTCAAAAAAGTTAAACTTATCTGATTATCTCATGAACAGCAGCAGCGAGAAACTGAAGCAGTACCGGTTCATTTTCGGACTGTCCGAAAATTATTCCAGAGAAGAACTCCGTTCGGCTTATGCAACACTCGCAAGGCTTAATCATCCTGATAAAAATCCGGGTGCAGATTCTCTAGCCAAGATGGTTATTATAAATGAGGCTTATTCTTTTCTAAAAAATTCATTCACAGAAACGGCCGAATCCGGCGGAAATAAAACTGAAACTGATCCTTCATACACAATCTACAAATCCGGTTTTTCTATAATGAAACAGGCCTTCGATGAATATTTCGGAGAGACAAAACCCAAGGTAAACGTCGGAAACCGGAAACTTCTTGCGGAACGGCTTAAAAACGCAAAAACCAGTTTTTCAGAACTTGTCGCAAATTTTCCTCAAAGCAGCTGGACAAGCGACGCGATTGACAAAATTTTCAGTATTAACAAATGGATTGATTAATTTGCAGGATATTTCTTGACAAAGAATGCCCCGTTCATAAATTGGTGGCAAATTGCCCTGTGGTGTAATTGGCAACACATCTGATTCTGGATCAGAAATGTCTAGGTTCGACCCCTAGCAGGGCAGATAACTCAAAAAAATTGCTTAACCGGACGGCTTGTTATGAACCGTCCGGTTTTGTTTATATCGTTTTTCTGATTTCCATAACCGCTTCTGCCATGTTCTTCAGACTCGGTTTGACCTCTTCCCATTTACGCGTTTTGAGACCGCAATCAGGGTTTATCCAGAGTCTTTCAGCAGGAATAACCTTAATCAGCATTTTTATCTGCTGTACAAGTTCCTCCCTTGAAGGAATCCGCGGAGAATGAATATCATAAACTCCGGGACCGATTTCATTTTTGTATCCTCTTTCTGCGAAAACATTTAACAGTTTGTTCCCGCTTCTTGAAGTTTCAATTGTAATTACATCAGCATCCATTTTTTCAAGCGTACCGATTATACTGTTGAAATCACTGTAACACATATGAGTGTGAATCTGAGTTTCTTTTTCAGCCGAGCTGACAGCACGTTTAAAAGATTCAACCGCCCAGTTTTCGTAAAGTTTTACCTTTTCTTTTCTGAGAGGATAACCTTCTTTGAAAGCAGCTTCATCAACCTGAATAATTTTAATTCCGGCAGACTGAAGATCCGAAACCTCCCGGCAGATAGCTGAAGCAATCTGATGACAAACCGCCGATCTTTCAATATCATTCCGCACAAATGACCAGTTTAGAATTGTGACCGGACCGGTAAGCATACCTTTCATTATTTTCCTGGTACAGCTTTGAGCATACGAAATAATATCCACCGTCATTGGTTTAGGGCGGGATACATTTCCGTATATTACAGGAGGTTTTACGCATCTGCTTCCGTAGCTCTGCACCCATCCGTTCTGCGTAAAGACAAAACCTTCCATCTGTTCGCCGAAATATTCAACCATGTCATTGCGTTCAGGTTCACCATGAACAAGAACATCCAGGCCTGCTTTTTCCTGAAATTTTACGCATGAAGAAATATAATCTTTTATTCCTTCATCATAATCCTTCTGTGAAATTCGTTTTGCTTTAAAATCACTTCTCAGTTTTCTGATTTCGGCAGTCTGCGGAAAACTGCCTATAGTTGTTGTAGGAAGAACCGGCAGATTCAGAATTTTTTTCTGAGCTGAAATTCTCTCAGCGAACGAAAAACTTCTTTCATCCTTAAATTTATCGGATTCCGCGTTTAAAGTAGTTTTCAGATAATCAATTTTTGATTTTAATATTTCCCCGTTTGTTTTCAGTTTTAGCAAAGAAGAATCCGTATCAGAATTTTCGAAAATATCAGCAGTATCCGAAACTTCATAAAGTTTTTCCTTCGCGAAAGACATCCATTCTTTTATACGCGGATCAAGCTTTTCTTCATACTCAAGAGTATACGGAACATGAAGTAGAGAACAGCTCGTTGATACTATTATATTTTCTTTCGGAACAGATTTCTCAATTTCTTTCAGCAAAAGATAATTCTTATTATAATCGGATTTCCAGATATTTCTTCCGTCAATAATACCGGCAATGAGTTTTTTGCCGTTCAGATCACTGAGACAATTCAGATTCTCTTTTCCGTAAACAAAATCCAAACCTATTGCATATAACGGTACATCTTTCAATGCCGTCAAAGTTTCCGAAGCATGATCAAAATAACTTACAAGAATAATCCTTACATTTGCGCAAGCAGTTGAAATTTCCTGGTAAGTCTTTTTCATCAGAGATAAAAATTCCTGCGAAGGATCTTTTACAGCAAGTGGCTCATCAAACTGAACAAATACTTCATCATCAAGTTCTGAAACTTTTGAAATAAGCTCTTTATAAAGAGGAATAATCTTGTCGAGCAGTTTGAAATTATCGCTCCCATCTGTAGTCTTTGCCAGACCGAGAAAAGTCAAAGGCCCGATGATATTAATCTTCGTTTTGATTCCGGCCGATTTTGCTTCCATATACTCAGAAATGATTTTTTTGGGATTGAGTTTGAAAACTGTCTCCGCTGACAGTTCTGGAACGATATAATGATAATTCGTGTTCATCCACTTAGTCATTTCCATAGCAGGCGAACTTTCGTTACCTCTTGCCATCGCAAAATATCTTTCAAGTGGATCAGAAATTTCCGCAAACCGTTTTGGTATTGCGTTCAGAATCTCGCACATGTCGAGCATCTGGTCATAATAACTGAAATCATTACAGCTGATGAAATCGATACCGGCTTCCTTCTGGTAATTCCAATGTCTTTTTCTGAGCTGTGAAGCAATTGCCTCAAGTGAAGAGACTTCTGTTTTTTTATCCCAGAATTCTTCCAGAGCTTTTTTAAGCTCGCGTTTTTCTCCAATGCGCGGGAATCCCGTCACAAAGGATTTAATCCTTTTAGTCTGCATCTTTCCTCCTTTTTGCTGACGCGACAAAAACTTGGCAATTGTATGGTAATCGGACTCCGGGGCTAACCCCGTTACCGTAGCGCGACTGTGTCCGGTTCTCACGGACTTCCCCATAGCTACAATTGTTAGGTCAATCAGAGATGCGCCGCAATCTTTGTCCAGCAATAATCCGAAAGAAGACGGCGCGTTAAACTTACCGTGATAATCTTCTCCGTTTAAGTTTCATTAGGCCGAGAACAATGACAAGAACAGAAATAACAGCTAAAGCTCCCGGTTCAGGAGAATTATACGTTTGAGCATACTCATTATCAAGAATTTCTTTTTCTTTGTCTTCCAGCTGTTTCCATTGATTTTCATTTTCAACTACAATGTATGAAGTACTAGAAGTGATGATTCCGGATTTTTTTGAACTCTCAATAAAACTCTTGAAAACTTCTCCGTCAGAATTCCCTTTTATTTTATCTTCGGAATAAAGATCGAATGCAGTTTTGATAATTCCTTCTGCATTTTCAGCATATAATTTACGGAAGTTTCCTTTTATATCAGTATATGAAATATTATCAGACTTATTATTTTCAGCAAAATACAAGATCGAGTCTTTTCCTTCAAACAAAGAACTTGAACCATTTCCGAAATAAACCCGACGGACACCTTTTCCTGTTCTTTCCGGAATATGACAGAACGAATTTCCGTCAGAAGTAAGATAGAATCCTTTCATGTCGGGAGGCAAAAGCGCTGAAAGACTTTCATCTTCAGTAATTATATCTTCTGTCGAAGAAGTAACAATGGCAAAAACCGGGAATTCTGTTTCAGACAATTCATATCTGTCTGAAATTTTACGAAATGCCTTCTTGTAGAAAAAGCCTCCTTTTTTGGCAAAAAGCTCCTCCACTTCAAGATCTTTCAAATCATCTTTCAGTTTTGCAAAAGGAATTACTTTACCTTCGTTCGGCAGATAATTTGTAAAGCATATGCTTACATTTTCAATTTCGGGTATATCATTCTTTACTGATTCTGCCGTTGATAGAATTTCTTCTTTTGAAATTTTTGAATCCTTTGACCAGTCTGCAATTACAAACAAAACAGGCTTTCTCATCTCTGTTTTAATATTACCGGCAATTGATTCGGGAATATAAAAGACAGTTCCGAAATCATTAGTACTTTTAAACACTTTGCTTTCATGCACTTTCTCAGAATTTAATGTCTTTGTTATCAGCAAAGGATTATCTGAATTTCTCATCTGATATTTAAATCTGATTTTTGATAAAGATCCTTTCGGACATGTAAATTCAACAATACATTCACGTATCTCATTTTCTCCGAACGGAAAAACATCAAATCTCAATTCATTATCAGAAAGATAGTAAATGACAGCCGGATCCTGTAAGCGTCTTTTTATTTCATTAAAAACCCAGATTGCGCTCGTCTTTTCATAAATTCTTCCCTGTTCGAATTTATCTCCTATTTTAAGTTTAAGACCTGATACAAAAACTCCGTCAGGAATTATAATTTTTCCGCGAAATCCTTCATTACGGGATTGTCCGGTCTGCTCTTTCATTGTAATCTTAATGGAATGTTTTTCTCCGTTTCCATCTTCAGAAGACATTATTTCTTCAACGGACTTTATCGAAGCATCGGAAATAATTCTCTCCTTTGTCAGAATCAATGAGTCCCTGGCATTATAAGTTCTATTTCCGAAAACAGCTAATTCAGTCAATCTTTCTGAAGATGATAAGACAGCCGAAGCCGGTTTTCCGAAGAACACCTGAAACAATTCATCTATTCTATTCTGAGGCAGAGTCTTATCCGAAATCTGAACAGTAATCGCTGATAAAACCGGAAGACCCTTTCCTGTTTTGTCTCTGTAAAAGTTCAGAAGCGATTCATTTACCATAAAGCAGGGATATTTCAAGTCCTCATTAATTTTATCACTGAGTACATATTTTGAAGCATTCTCTAGAATTTGATACTCGATATACTTTTTTGCTGTGAACAATGCCGGAAGAACAAGAAGAAGCACAGCTGCTGCAAGTGAAACCTTTAGCTTTCCGAATTCAGATGAATATGAGATGTAGTCTTTGCGCAGTTTAGAAATATGAATTAGAAGCAGAAAAACAGGAGACAATGGAATGAACCCGAATCCTAAAATAAGAATCAGAAGAAATGAGAATGAAACAACCGGAGAAAGAATTATAAAGAAATAAATAATAAACGGAATCAGAATAACCCTAACGGCCGAAATGCAGATATTAATTATTCTATTTTTTGATTCAGGAACTGTTACAACAAACGCGTTTATAAATGTCAGCGCATATATTTCAGGATACTGAAAATTTCCGGGAAACGGAACTATATAGTTTAAAAAAAGCCCGGCAAAAGGCAGAAGCAATCCTGCAAATAGTCCTATAACGAGATTTCTCTGCAGTTTATATTTTTCTGTCTTCATTATTAAGAATGAAAAAACACGAACAATTGCAATTATCGATGAAATCGAGCATCCGCAAAACATTGCGATGAAGCTTATGCCGATTATCTTCGATGAGAAAAATTCCAAACATCCATAGACGGTTGAAACGATACCGAACAGAGTGAACCATAAAACCGGAAAAAGAATTCCGGAAACGGAAACGATAATAATTTCCTTTAATGAACTTTTTTCTATTCTCCACAGAGAAGCGCGAAGAAGAGGATAAATAACCGAAGAAGCCATGCATGCAAACTGAAGATATAAAATATGATCTTTAATGATAAGCTTTGAGTCTACTGTTACAATTTTTTCAAAAGACACAAAATAGAAAAAAACCATAAATGCGCACGACGATAACAGAAGAAACACATTCAGCACAAGCGGCACAAACATCTTTTTTTCTTTATTAAGAACTGATTCTATAAAGATCAATGAAGAGAAAACAAAAGGCAGAGCTTCCAAAAGAAAGCTGCCGAGTATAACATTCTGAGTTAATATAGAGAATTGATTCTGTGATGAAATATAGAAAGAATTTGCATTAACTGCAAAAAGAAACAATTGCGGAAGCAGAAGAAATAATGCCGCAAAAAATTTACCCGAAACAAAAGACTTCAAATCAATCAAGGATATATTCTTTCTCATTTGAAACTCTCCCTTGTATTTTATAAATGATAATAAGAGCAGGAATAAATATCATCATTCCGACAGACATGTGGACGATAGAGTGGAATGTACTGCTTAAATACTTATCCGCAAATAAAGAAGCATATAGCGCTGAAACAATTCTTATTGAATTTACTGCTATACAGACAATCCACACAGGCAGAGCCAGAAGAGTCTGCGATAGAATCGTTTCTGCAATAGAAAGTTTTTTAAGTCTTAGATAGAATATCATACTGAAAGCAATAATAAAGAAACTGAAACCGCTGCATGAATCTATCAGCCGGACAGTGCCAAAAGAAGTATGAATGATATTAAAACCGCCTTCTTCAGTCATCGGAGACATTAAGTAAACGGAGGAAAGAATACCCGACGGCACAAGAAACAGACTATTAACAAGATCCGAGTATATTTTACCTATAGTATTAAGAATAAAAAATAAAGATACTGCAGACAGAATCTTTCTGCTCCGGTAAAGATTTCTGATTATACAAATAACTCGCCACAGAAAATTATCAAAAATGGAATTTTCACTTCTCATTTCTCCTCCTGAAATTTGCTTAAAAGCAACTTCCGGGAATAAAACTAAGACTTAATGTGAAAAAACTATGAAAAGAGAGTGAAACGGCTGTGAAAAATATCAATAATTCATAACAATACGAAATCTTTTTGAACTTGACTATTATATAATAACTGAAGTAAAAGCAATCAACGTTCAATCATCAACTAATGTTTATTACCTACTAAAGGAGATTTGTTAGCAATGTCAAAATACATCTGCCTTATCTTGATTTTTTTCTCTCTATTCTCTTGCTCTAAACGAGAAAATAAAGATTCACATAATAAAGATTTATTTTCCAGAACTGATATATCCAAAACTGCAGATTTAGATATTGAATCTAATAATCCTGATGAATTAAGAAGTAATGTTTACAAAAAACTGCCTGATTTTAATGCCATGATTATTTCTGAATCATGGAGCAACAGAGGAAAATCCGATGAAAACGGCAATATGACTATACTTATCCCTTCATCGTCTTTTCTAGACATGATTGAATGGATAAAAAACAGCTATGTGATAGATTCCATAGATATGAGAGCCGGAGAATTTGACATTAGTTCATATAAAAAGGATGCAGAGAAAAAGAATCTCATAGATAAAAATATTGCTTATTCACAAATATATTTAGATGTAGTAAAAACAAAAAGTCTTTTAGGATGTTTTTTTATCGGCTGCGGAGATGCCAAAACCGCTCTTGAATACAGTTTGCAGACAGTAGTCCCTGTTATTCTTTTCCTTCTTCCATATGCATTAGTCATTATAAGTTTAATTCTAATAATTAAATTTATTTTACGAAAATTGAAAAGAAAAATATTCAAGTAAACAAATTATTAAACTAAAATATCCGCACTCGAATCATATCAGAATTATAAGTGGATAGCGAATAACTGTATTAATACACTCATATTTTCCGCTTAAACCTCGTAATTTATCAGACGCCTGAACCGAAGAAAAACTGTTGACACTTTATGCAGTAAAATCTGAACTTTTTATGTTCTTCATTAAAATTAGGTATTACTTTAACTTTAATAAATCCGGGATCATCAATAAATTTAAAATGACTAAGTCAAATAACAAGAAAATAATCTTTTTAAATACAGTTTTTGTTATTTCCGAGACTATTATTAATAAATTTGCCTTTTTTATTATAAACATAATTGTATCCCGCTATTTGAAAGAAGTTAAATTCGGAGAGTACGCAACTGCTTTAGGTTTCGCAACTTACTTTGCGATGTTTTCCGACATAGGAATAAACACAACACTTGTAAGGATGATCATAAAAGATCCCGAACACGAAAGAAATCATATTACAAATGCTTTTCTTATAAAAACCGGGCTTGCAGTATTAAGCTATATTGCTCTCTGTATTTCTCTCTATTTTATTTATTATCCGACGGGCGAATTTGACATTATATATCTGACTCTTATCTTCGGAGTTGTCAGAATAGGAAATGATTTCATGAGCACATTTTATGCGATATTTACTGCTCATGATAAATTCAGAAATTCAACAATAATCAACAGCTGCTTTTCCATTCTTTTCCTTTTATCAACCGCGCTGGTAGTATTTTTTGCAGGAAATTACTATCACATAGCTTTATCGAGAATGCTGATAGTTATCGCTTTTACAACCGCATTCATTATATACGTAACAAAAAAATATGTATTCTGTTTTTCTTTTACCAAATTCAGGGAGTTCCTGCATTTCGCTTTCTTTTTCGGATTAGGTAATGTTATCCAGAATTCATTATACCGTTTGAATGTCATGCTTGTTCCTGTTCTTACAGCGCCTATCTACGGCGGTTATTTCTCAAACGCCTTTATATTTTATTCATCTTTGATTTTTGTTCCGGGCGGTCTTGGAAGAGTTCTGATTTCTTATCTCTATAAGCATAAAGAGGATAAGAACAAGTACCAGTTTGTTTATGATACTTATTCGAAAATACTGATAATCCTTTCTTTCTACATCGCAATGATTACTTTCTTTTATGCCGAAGAAATAATTACTCTCATCTACGGCAGTAAATTTCTTCTTTCAGCGCTTCCTTTGAAAATTATAGCTTTAGCGATACCGAGCCTGTTTATCATATCGGACTCAATTATGACAGGCATGGACAAACAGAAAGAAAGAACACATATACTTATAAAAGCATTGATAGTTAACGTAATATTAAACGCAGTTCTTATTAAACTCTTTGCTATGACAGGAGCAGCTGTTGCGGTAATCGCAACACAGGTTTTTCTCAGCTTCAGTTATACATGGTATCTGAAAAAGAACAGAATAATCGAATTCAGGAAACATTTTATCAATGTCGCAAAGATGTTAACAATCGCGGGAATATGCGCGGCAGTGAATTATTATTTAACTCAGGGATTAAATCCGGTTCTCGGTGGTATTACAATATCTGCCGTTTATCTTCTTCTGGTTATGTGCATTATTTTTGAAAAAGATGATATTAGAATTATAAAAAATATAATCGGGAAGAAATAGAAGCAGCAAAAATCCATTTTACTGCTTCTATTTTTCTCACTTGCTTAAACCGAGAGCCTTGTCGATACGCATCTTGTTTACCGACAGAATCTCGCCTGTTTCGACGCGGTACATCTTTATAAACAGCTCATAATATCCTTCTTTTGAATAGAGATTGCTTCCTATCAGTATTTTAGCGCCTAACATTTTTCCGAGTTTTACAGCGCTTTCCTCTGAAGTTATTCCCGTATTCTGAAGCTCGATTTCTTCAAGAATCTTCTGTAAATTCTTTCTTTCAACAAGCTTAAACGTTTTATTCGCCGCTAAAGAAAAATTAGCCTGCTCAGCAAAGTATTCAGCATCAGCGGCGTTATTTTTATCAGAAGTGATTACCGGAAGAAGGCTTACCGGAGTACCCGCGTCTATCCTGATTGTCGAATAATCCACAAGCTGTGAAAGCGCCATATCAAAAAGCTTTTTCAAAGTTTCTTCATTTTTTTCAGATTCAATCTTTTTCGCTTCGATGTATTCTTCATCTTTTTCAACCGGTTTGTCAGAAAGATTAGAAAGCTCTTCCTTCGCGAATTTTATGATTATCGCCTCAAGTTTATCCGTCTGAAAATTCGCGCCTGTGTGATGACTGACGCTTCCTTCGGCGCCGCCCGCGCTTTCTCCTTTTTCACCATAGGTAAGAAAAATATATTTTCCGTAAGTATACTGCGAAATCTGCCGCAGAACATATTCTCCGTCAAGATCGAGACCTCCAGTTCCCACAGAGAAAATCTTTATTCCTTTTTTTCTGGCCTCACGCGCGGCATCTACATACGTAAACTTCTGCTCATAATCGAGATGAGGCGCCGCGTCCGTAATAGCGTAAACAAGACGTATGCCGTTTTTGTTCCATGCAATTTTATTCACAGCGTCATTCAGCGCGCTCTGAAGATCCTCAGGAGTATCCCCGCCGCCGTTCGCTTCAACCTTCGCAAGCTCTTTCTGAAATCCGTCAAGGTCGGCAGTCAGCGGAATTACTTTCGTCACATATTCATCGCCCTTATCGCGGTAAAGAATCATACCGAAACGGATTTCGGGTTTTGCAAACATCGCGGCGAGATTGTTGTTGATTATCTCAATAGTCTGCTTCAAACGGGCGATTTCCTCTCCCATGCTTCCGGTGGTATCCATAATGAAAAGAAGATCCAGCGGAATATTTTTCTGAGATACACGCTTGATATCAAGCTTCACGTTAACGTCACGGCTTCCCTTCCGGGATATCGTGATATTTTTTTTACTCTGGGCGTAAACTACTTCGCAATTATACGATGCATCATTCTTGTTATGCTCGGATGGGAAAAACAAAAAGCTTCCGTCGGAATAGGTTTTGCCGGACGCGATCTCCTTCTGGCCGGCTTTTATTTTTACAAGAGCATTCGCGACGGATTTCCCTTCAGAATCAACGACTCTGATTATAATGCGCTCGGAAACATTGATAGGATGATGATTTGCCTTTTTATAATCCTCAAGGAATTTTATGAAATAACCATATTGCTTGTTGTCGTCTGAAAAAGAAGCTTTAAGCCCGGAAGCTGATGCTCCGCCGTTTTTTCTAGCGGGAGATA
>JAKJGA010000232.1 GCA_022704645.1 Spirochaetota bacterium | reverse complement strand
ATGGCTTTTATAGCTTCTTTTTCAATCTTCCCGTCACTTTCATCTTTTAGGTACTTCGCGTAAACGACAACAAGATGTTCACTCATGATTTCACGGATTTTACCCCATGCGGAATGATCTTTCGGATTTATAATCGAAACATGGGAATTAGGATCAAAATAGAGCAGAACTATATCAAGAGCCGTCCACTTCAATGTTTCTGATGATATCTTGGTAAAATCATCTGTATTCTTCTGAAGCTCAAATGAACCATACTGATACTGAAATTTATCCTTCAATACAGCACTAACAAGAGGGAGAATCTGTGTTGAAACCATTTCTCCTTCTTCCAAAGCGATATTAATCATATCTGCGAGATTATTCTTTTCTTCAACTTCATCAACTGCTTCGGTAACTTTAAAAAAATGGCGTAAAGCTTTATTAAAATTTACCTTCGAGCCTAACGCGCAGTAAGTCGCGTCTACCATCGGAATACCCCCTTTGAGCATATACATTTATTACTTCCTAACTATAACATGGCGATTATCCTTGTCAATAAATATTAGAATTGACTAAAAAAAGAGAATGCCATCAAAAAAGTATTATGTATTATTTTACTTTATCATTAAGAATAATTCAAATCTCATTTATCTGTTTATCATTGCATTCAACGATATTTCCCCGCGAAAATTCCTCAGAACTATACCGCACTGGAGAAAAAGAAGCTATTTTAGGAAATTATGATAATGCTGAAAAAATCTTTAACGAAGTAATAAGAATGAGTCCGTCTTTTGTTTTAGGTCATTACGGTCTAGGCAAATTATATCTTCATAAAGAAGGAAAGACTCATGAAGCGGAAAAAGAATTAAAAAAAGCATGTGAACTCGACAAGCATTTTTCCAAAGCTCATTTTTATCTCGGATTATCATATTTCTATCAAAAAAAATACATAGCCGCGATACACGCTTTCGACGAAGCTTACAATACAGATAAGACATGCATTGAATCACTTTACAACATAGGTGTTATATACGATTTGATGGACAATTCATTGAAATCAAAAAAATACTTCAAACTCTGGAAATCATTTAAATCAAGACTTGATACGGAAAACGAAACATGATATCAAAAAAAAATCGCATCTAAATAAAAAACCCCGCTTTCGCGGGGTTTTTTATTGTTTCATTTATAATTATTCAGTTACAGCTTTAAGTTCTGATTTAGGCGGAACTATGTCGATATAAACAGGAAGAATAGCTATTGACGATTCGTTGCCTACTGCATCAACAGTTTTAGCTTCGATGAAGTGATCCCCGTTTGATACAAACTGAATTTCTTTTTCATAAAGGGCAAACTCACCTTTTCCATCTACACGAACAAGAATTTTCTTCAAACCGGATTCTTTGTCTTCGCCGGTAACAGCAAATTTGTATTCAGTAGAAGCAACTTTCTTACCAAGTTTATCCATAAGCGGTTTATCAGGAGTAATGGCAACTGTAGGCGGAACGTTATCAACGAAAACCTTAAGCGACTCAACTTCAGAAAGAGTTTCTGTTCCATCAGCCTGAGGAAGCTTAATAGAGAATTTGTTTGTTTTGTTTGCAACATTATCTTCGGAAGCTATCTTCAACTCTGCATCACCTGCAATATTGAAAGAAAATGTTGTAGCATATTCTGTTGATTCTGTTCCGTTAAGAGAATAAAGCGCCATGTAAAAACCCGAAAGAGCATCATAGCCGGTGACAGTGAATCTGTTTGCACTTGTAGTATAATAAACATTATTCACTAGAACAATCGGTGATTTAGTAGCGATAGAAACAACCGGTGCAGTATTGTCTATAACAACTCTGAAAATCTTTTCATCTTCTTTGTTGCCGACTTTATCAACACCATAATATTTAACCGAATATTTCCCTTCGGCATCAAGCGAAAAAGGAGCAGTGTATTCAGTATCCTGTCCGTCATTCGTTTTGTAGAAAATCTTGTCAGCATAGAAATTATCAGAAGTAAAAAGCTGAAATTTGACTTTGCTGTTAGCATAAGTGGTAACGCCGTCAAAATAAGTTTTTGCTGTCTGTTCAGGTGCAGCCTGAACTTCAGCAGCAGTATCTCCTTCTGCTTTAGTTTCTGTTGTAACTGCTCTGTCTGCCGGAGCATCTGTTCCTACTGCTTCGTTCGGACTGTCTGTAGTAACCTCTTCAACATCTTCCTGCGCGATGGACGCACCTGCAAAGAAGAGGAAAAGAGCGGAAAAAGCCATAATTTTTTTAAACATTTTATCCCCCATAGTATTGGTACCATCCGCGCTAATTCAGCTGCGGAAGGAAATCTTATCCGTTATAAATCCGGAAGACGATATCATACCTTTGAATCCCTGCAAAAATGAAATGTCAATCGATATTTTACTTCATTTATTAAAAATGATAATAATTTTAAGGGCTTCGCATATCATACAAAGTCAAATCAGCTGTATTTCGTATTAAACGTATTATTGCAAGGGAATCTACAGTTGTAACGGCTTTGTAACGGTTATTTTCTATCAATGCGCGGCTTTGGTGTTTTCCTGATTTGAATTCTACTATATAATAACCGGATGAGGATTGGGCCGAATAATCAGTAATAAGCTGCTTTATTCCGAGGCGCGTCAATTTTGATGCTATATCAAGATACAAATCCGGATCTATGCTCTTTTTAAAGGTTCTGCCCTTATAATTATTCAAAGTTATGAACTGACCCGAGGAATCTCTGAATATTTCAATCTTATAAAGCGAATAGTGAAGCGGAGAAGCTATTTCTTCAACAGAAA
>JAKJGA010000231.1 GCA_022704645.1 Spirochaetota bacterium | reverse complement strand
TATAATACGGCGCAAAAATTATGAATTTAGAATAATTTACAGAGGTAAATATGGAAAGCAAAATTCTTGAGCTTGCGGAAAAATGGAGCAATGCCCCTTTTGATGACGAAACAAGAGATGAAATAAAGAATCTTATCGACAGCAAAAACGAAAAAGAACTTGAAGACAGATTTTACAGATCACTCGAATTCGGAACAGGCGGACTTCGAGGTATTATCGGAGCCGGCACCAACAGAATGAATATTCACACCGTTGGTGCAGCAACTCAGGGTCTTGCCAATTATATAATATCGCAGGGAAAAGCCTCCATGGGTGTTGTCGTTTCATACGACTCGCGTATAAAGTCCGACATCTTCTCAAAAGATACTGCATCAATACTCGCAGCTAACGGAATAAAGGTTTATATTTTCGACGACATCATGCCTACTCCTCTCTGCTCCTTTGCAATACGCGAATTGAAAGCGGTATCGGGAATAATGATTACTGCAAGTCATAACCCGCCGAAATATAATGGATACAAGGTTTACTGGAATGACGGATGCCAGATTACACCTCCGCATGATACTGCAATAATCAAGGAAGCCGAAAAGGTTGACGAAATCACAAAAGTCAAACGCGGCAACTTTGACGATTTTGTTAAATCAGGAATGATCGTTCTTATAGGAAAAGACATTCAGAATAAGTATATCGAAAATCTGTCTAAAGTCGTGATGAACGATGACATAGACAAAAACATCAAAATAGTTTATACACCTCTTCACGGCACAGGATACAAAATTCTGCCTGAAGTTATGAAACATTTCGGATTCGGCAATATCATTCTTGAGCCTAAGCAGAGCATTCCTGACGGAAATTTTCCGACTGTCAAATATCCTAATCCTGAAGAGAAAGAAGCGCTTGAACTTGCTGTAAAACTTGCGGAAAATGAAAACGGTGACATCATTCTCGCGACAGATCCGGATGCCGACCGTATGGGCGTCGGATTCAAGGATAAAAACGGAAAATACGTTCTCATCAACGGTAACCAGATCGGAACGATGATTGAATATTATCTACTCACGCGACTCAAAGAAAAGAATGCTCTTCCAAAAAACGGCGCAGTAATAAAAACTATTGTAACAACTGAACTTCAGTCAGATATCGCTAAAGATTTCGGATGTGCAATATTCGACGTTCTCACAGGATTCAAATGGATCGGAACTCTAATGAGAAAATTCGATGAAACAGGCGAATATAAATTCATCTTCGGCGGAGAAGAAAGCTACGGATATCTTCCGGTAGAATTCGTCCGCGACAAGGATGCAATCGGCGCTTGTTATTTCTTCTGCGAGATGGCAGGATGGCTGAAGAGCAAAGGAAGAACTCTTGCGGATTTTCTTGAAGAGATTTATGCGAAATACGGATATTATCTCGAAGATCTCGTTTCCATGACTTTTGAAGGAAAAGAAGGAATGGAAAAGATTCAGAAGATAATGGCATTTTTCAGAAACAATCCGCCTAAGGATTTCGCCGGATGCGATGTTGAACGTGTTGATGATATAAAAAATCTTTCAAGAAAATATATCAAAACTTCTAAAGAGGAAAAGATCAGCGAACTTCCTTCTTCTGATGTAATTCAGTATTTTCTTTCTGACGGAACAAAGATTACAATGCGCCCGAGCGGAACAGAACCTAAAATAAAGTTCTATTTCAGTGCAAAGGACAAGACAGCTGAACTTTCAAAACAGAAAATCGAATCATACAAGAAAGCTCTTGTATTAATAGTAGAAAAAATATAATAAATAATAACCCGCGCCATGCGCGGGTTATTATTTCAGATTCAGGTATGCATATGGTTTTCCTAGTAACCCTGACCATCTTAATTCAAGTACACTTCTCAGCATTTCATGTTCAATCATCATTTTATCACTCGAACTCAAGTTTATAATTTCAATATATTCATAAATCTCACTATCGTATCTAGATAGCGAATTCCTTGCAGATTCAAGCCTGATAGTCACTCCAGGGTTTAAATCTATTTCAAAAAAGTCTTTGTCTTTAAAATTATCTTTCCAAGTAATTTTTTTCCAATCTAAATCATAATTTATATCTTCAACAGAATTAAAACATGCAACGTAAAAAGGTTCACAAATATACTTATTCTTTGTAACATTTTTATTCAACTTAAATTTCAGCTTATAAACATCATTAGAACAATTATTTATTGAAACAAGAATAGAATATGAACATGACGAAAAAGATATAATAACAAATAAGATGTATATTGATCTTATAGACCTGTATATAAAATCCTTCATTATATTTTGCCCTTATTTATATTTTTTCTTTTCTATTAATTGACCGGTTACATATTTGTGCAATACCATCTTTATGAATGTCTGGTATTTCAAGCCTTCACTTTCGGCTAATGACTTAATTGCATTCAGCTCATGAGAATTTATTCTAATATTCATTTTTGTTTCTTTAGCTACAAAATCACCCGCAGTTTTCTTTATCATTTTTTGAAAAGACTTTGACGGTTTTGGAATAACATTTATATCCATAATTTTCAATGCATCATTTAAATCTTTTTCTTCTTTATCAAGATATTTCATTTTATTCATCCTCCTTTCTCAAAAGAGTCATAAATTTTCTACTGGGGAATATTGTTTTAAGAAAAAAAATCTTTTTCTTGAACATAGGGCACGCAATATGTGTAATCATTAAATTTAACAACTAAGATACGCTGCCCGGGATATATATCCCCATTCGGATGAGGAAAATCCAACAACACTCCATTTTCCGCTA
>JAKJGA010000230.1 GCA_022704645.1 Spirochaetota bacterium | reverse complement strand
TCAGGAAAAGGACAAAGCGTAATTAAAACAGAAGAAGATATCCAAAAAGCCTGGGATTATTCTCAATCAGGCAGCCGTTCAGGCGCCGGAAAGGTGATTATTGAAGCATTTGTAGATTTTGATTATGAAATCACTTTATTAACCGTTCGTCATAAAGACGGAACATCTTTTCTGGAACCAATCGGTCACATTCAGAAAGAAGGTGATTATAGAGAATCGTGGCAGCCTCAGCCGATGGAAAATGATGTTCTTGAAAAATCAAAAGCTGTTGCACGGGCGATAACTGACGAAATCGGGGGTTTTGGAATTTTTGGTGTAGAATTGTTTATTAAAGGAATTGATGTTTATTTTAGTGAAGTGTCTCCGCGGCCGCACGATACGGGAATGGTTACGATGATATCTCAAAATATGTCTGAGTTTGAACTTCATCTTCGGGCTATATTGGGTTTACCAATTCCGCTTATCCGTCAGTATGGTCCTGCAGCCTCTGCGGCATTGCTTGTTTACGGCGAATCAAAAAATGTGACATTTGAAAATATAGACTCTGCATTGTCTCTTCCTGATACATCACTTAGATTATTCGGAAAGCCTGAAGTAAGCGGTCATAGAAGAATGGGAGTTGCGCTTGCCCTCGGAGATTCGATAGAACAAGCGCGTGAAAAAGCAAGAAAAGTCAGAGACTTGGTGAAAATCGTTTTATAATCAGAAAGGATATCTTATCCCTGCATTGAAAATGAAACCTGACATGTCTATTTCTATGTCATCAGAATTTTTTAGTTTTGCAGAGCGGTAACCTGTTTCAGCAAGAAATTGAATTTTCGATTCTTTTGCAGGAGAAAATGAAGCTCCCAATGCAAGCTGCCATGTAAAACCACCGAAAAAATCAGCCTTGTTTTTGCCGGAAGAATTTTCATAAGTAAGAAGCATTGGAGAATATCCGAGACCTATATTGAAATAAGGCATAATTCCATTTAACTTTTCTTTAAGATTAACAAGTCTTATCTGTGCGCTTCCCAGAACCGGAAACATATAGGCGTCTGTGTCTTTTACTTTCGATCCATCTATTCCGGATTCGGTTGTAATCCCGTCCAGTCTTTGTCTCCAGCGTATCCAGTAAAAAGAAGGATCGATTCCGAGAGCAAAAAAGGGATCTAATTCCAAATAGTAAGAAAAGTTAAGCTGAAGACCGAATCTTCCGGGATCCTTTGCATGAGAAGTTCCAATTTTTCCGTCAACAACTGATTTGTCTGCAGCTGAAAGATCGAGCATCATAACGAGCATTATTAAGGCTAATATATATTTTTTCATTTCTTCACCTCTTTGAAAACATAAAAATAATTTAAAGAGTGTCAATAATATTAATCCATAAAAAAACCGGCTTAGCCGGTTTTTATCTTTCATTCAATGGAATATATTTTTGAGGAGGGAGAACATATTTATAAGCAGGTCTCATAATTCTTCCGCCGCTAACTATTTCTTCTATGAGATGTGAAGCCCATCCAGCTATGCGTGCCATGGCAAAAATCGGAGTATGAAGATCCGGATGAATGCCTAACATGTCATAAACAAATCCCGAGTAAAAGTCAATATTTGCGCAGATGACCTTTGATCCTTTTTCCTCTTCGAATACTGTTTTTCCGAGTCTTTCAACTTCTTCGTAAAGAGAAAATTCCTCTTCTCTTCCTTTTTCTTTTGCAAGTTCCTTAGCTTTTGCCTTAAGAAGAATTGCTCTTGGATCAGAAAGGGAATATACTGCATGACCCATCCCGTAGATCAAGCCGGTTCTATCGAAAGCCTCTTTGCGGAAAATCTTTCTGATGTATTCTTTTAATGCAGATTCATTTGAGACTTCCTTAACATTGCTCATAATATCCTGCATCATCATTGATACAGAATGATTTGCCCCGCCGTGCTTAGGTCCTTTCAAAGAACCGACTGCAGCTCCAATAGATGAATAAGTATCAGTGTCCGTAGACGCGACTACATGAACCGTAAAAGTAGAGTTATTTCCTCCGCCGTGTTCGGCATGAAGAACAAGAGCAAGGTCAAGAATTTCTGCTTCAGTACGGGAGTATTCTTTATTCGGTCTTACAATGCTGAGAAAATTTTCAGCTGTAGATAAATTTTCCTGCTGATTATGAATATAAAGAGAACTTCCTTCAAAGTAGTGCTGTTTAGCCTGAAAGCCGTATGCGATCAGAACGGGAAAACGTGCAATCAGTTCTATACACTGTCTTAGAACATTTTTGATTGAACGGTCTTCTGGATTGTCATCATAAGAATACAATGTAAGAACAGAGCGAGCAATTTTATTCATGATGTCCTTGCTTGGAGCGCGGAATATCATGTTTTCCTTGAATCCTTCAGGTAGTTCTCTATTTTTAGCGAGAGAGTCTGAAAAATCCTTGAGTTCATCTTTCTCTGGAAGATAACCAAACATCAATAAAAAAGCCGTTTCTTCAAAGCCGAAACGCTTTTCGTTCTGAAATCCCACAGTAAGATCTTTTACATCTATTCCTCTATAGCGGAGACGACCTTCAACGGGAGAAGCTTCTCCTTCGTCGACTATATATCCATGAACATCTCCTACTCCGGTTAGTCCGACAAGAACACCGCTTCCGTCGGAATTTCGGAGACCGCGTTTGACATTATACCGCGAGTATAGATCCGGGTCGATTTTGCTGGCAATAAGTTTGTTTGCCCATTCTTCAATTCTTTTCATGGTGAATTCACCTCCGAAATATTTGATGTCACTGGAAAATGAAAGGGATTATTTGACAAGCATATAATGA
>JAKJGA010000229.1 GCA_022704645.1 Spirochaetota bacterium | reverse complement strand
CGGCAAAAAATGCACCTGAACTAGACTTTAAAAAACTGAAACTCCGTAAAGGAATTTTCGGAGCCGAACCGTGGACAAATGAGATGCGTGCTGAAATTGAATCGCGTCTGGATATTGACGCTTATGATATTTACGGATTGAGTGAAGTTATAGGTCCGGGGGTTTCGTGTGAATGCGAAGCTAAAAACGGAATGCACGTTTTTGAAGATCATTTCTATGTTGAAATAATTAATCCTGAAACAGGAGAAATCCTTCCTGAAGGCTCACAGGGAGAAATAGTTTATACTTCTCTTACTAAAGAAGCATGTCCTGTAATAAGATACCGCTCACGAGACATTACACGTCTTTACCGCGATAATTGTTCCTGCGGAAGAGTTTTTACTAAAATGGAAAAAATTACAGGAAGATCTGATGATATGCTTATCATCCGCGGTGTGAATGTTTTTCCTTCACAGATCGAATCGGTTCTTGTTGCTGTTGAAGGGGTTGAGCCTCATTATCAGATTATAGTCGATAGAAAAGGAACTCTTGATGATATCGAAGTTAAAGTCGAAGTAAACGAAAGTATTTTTTCTGACGAAATGAAAGTCATGAGCGAGCTTTCTTCTAAAATAGCTTCAAAGATTAAGACTCATCTAAACATCTCGGCAAAGATTACGCTTGTGGAACCTTCTTCCATTGAGAGAAGTATAGGCAAGGCTGTCCGCGTAATTGATAAAAGGAAAAAGTGAGGTAAAATATGAATATTCAGCAGATATCTGTATTTATTGAAAACAAACCGGGACGTCTTCAGCATGTACTTGAAGTATTAAATTCCGGCGGAATTAATATTTTGACTCTCACTATCGCGGAAATTAATGATTTCGGAATTCTCCGAATGATAGTCGATAAACCAAATAAAGCTCATGAGATATTAAGAAAAGAAAATATAACATCTTCTGTTAATGAGGTTCTTGGAGTCGGCATTGATGATAAACCGGGCGGACTTCTGAGACTAATAAAGTGTTTTGCAGAGAATAAGCTCAACATAGAATACATGTACGCATTTACCCAGAAGAAAGGGGATGAAGCGACAATGATTTTCCGTTTTGAGAATATTGAGGCGGCAAAGGATCTTCTTTTAAAAGAAGGATTCAACATAATGAAAAAAATTGATATTATCGGAGATCAGGAATAATGAAAAAAGTCCTTTTAGGAAATGAAGCTATTGCCCGCGGAGCTTATGAAGCAGGATGCAGAGTAGCAGCAGGTTATCCGGGTACACCTTCAACCGAAATTCTTGAAGCGATGGCTCATAGTTATCCGGAAGTTAAAAGCCAGTGGTCATGTAATGAAAAAGTTGCTTTTGAGGTTGCTGCAGGAGCTGCAATAGCCGGTGCGCGTTCGATGACTACCATGAAGCATGTGGGATTGAATGTTGCAGCAGATCCTATGTTTACTTTTTCTTATACGGGAGTAACATCAGGTTTTGTTATAATCAATGCTGATGATCCGGGTGCATGGAGTTCTCAGAATGAACAGGACAACAGACACTATGCCAGAGCTGCAAAACTTCCGATGCTTGAGCCGAGTGATCCTAATGAAGCATATTCTTTTACAAAGCTGGCATTTGACCTTTCTGAGCAGTTTGACCGTCCGGTTATAGTGAGAACAACAACAAGAATAGCGCATTCTCAGGGAGTTGTTGAAATCGGAGAAAGAAAAGAATCCGAGTTGAAGGAATTTCCGATTAATCCGCAAAAATATGTAATGATTCCGGCTCATGCACGTCCAAGACATAAATTTGTCGAAGAACAGCTTGAAAAAATTCGTGAATATTCATATACTTCCGGAATAAACCGCATTGAAAAAGGAAAAACAAAACGCGGAATTATTACGGCCGGTATTTCATATGAATACGTAAAAGAAACCTGTCCGGATGATAATATTCTTAAAATCGGAATGATGTGGCCTCTGCCTGACAAGATGATTAAAGAGTTCGCATCTATGAATGATGAACTTTTCGTGGTTGAAGAACTTGATCCGTTTATCGAAGATTATATAAAAGCGCTTGGAATTAAAGTGACCGGCAAGGAAATAATTCCTCTTTGCGGAGAACTGAATGCCGATATCGTAGATTCTGCACTTAACGGAAAAAAACATTCCAACAGTATTAATCCTTATGCAGGAAAAATTCCAAACCGTCCGCCATCTCTTTGTAAGGGATGTCCGCATGCTTTGGTTTTTAACGCCATCAAAAAGCTTAATTTGATTGTAAACGGAGATATCGGTTGTTACACATTGGGAGTTCTTCCTCCTTATAATGCGATGCACAGCCAGGGTTGTATGGGAGCAAGTGTCAGCATGCATCTTGGTTTTGAAAAGGCATGGGGAAATGCTCTTGCAAGAAAAAGCGTCGCCGTTATCGGAGATTCCACTTTTATTCATTCGGGAATTACCGGTCTGATTGATATCGTTTATAACGGCGGAACCGGAACAGTTATAATTCTTGATAACCGCACAACAGGAATGACCGGTCATCAGGAAAATCCTTCAACTGGAAAGACTCTTCTCGGTGATCCTTCACCGGAATTGAATCTTGAAGCTCTTTGTCTTGCATGCGGAGTGAAAAGAGTTGTTACGGTTGATCCTATTGAAAAGGACAATCTTGAAAGAGTTCTTTCTGAAGAAACGGCCGCAGAAGAGCCTTCAGTTATCATCGTAAAACGTAAGTGTATACTTAAAAAGTGAGGAATCAGTCTATGGAAAAAAATATAATTTTCTGCGGAGTAGGGGGACAGGGAGTAATTCTTGCCAGCAAAGTTCTCATGGAAACTGCTCT
>JAKJGA010000228.1 GCA_022704645.1 Spirochaetota bacterium | reverse complement strand
AAATTTCGAATAGAATATTTCAGACATCCATTGTATGTTCCGGTTCAATTTCAACGGCTTTCCCTATATTCAATAATTTTCTTGTTAAAGGAAATGTTGAAAACTGCATCATGACAAAGGCAAAAATTGAGGCTGTTATTAAAGAATTGATTGATACCGATTATTCGGCATTTTTCAGAGAAACTGTTTTGAAACTCGGTGATGCCCGTGAAGTAATTGAAGAGGAAGTTCTTCCTCACATTATCATTCTACCGGTTTTTGGAATGAAAACGATGATGTGGCAGGAACTTGTCGGTATAAACAAAAGAAGCCGTGCGCGTATTGTTGTTCCTGCAATGTTTGTCGGCGATATCGTCAAATCGCTTGCTCATTCAATTGCCGTATTCAGATGGGAAATTCTCAGAACGATGAAAGGCGGGATGTGGGCCGACCCTGTTGAGGGCGGTTTGACCGGGGCATATCAGGACTATGTTCAGTTTTATAAGAAGAACAGCAAACTATCCGTTGAATCAAAGGAGAAGATTCTTGAAAGGCTTAGAAGTCATAGAAATAATATCAGAGAATTGTTTGCAGAAGATTATATTCTTTGGGTCCGTTTTGAAAAGAACGGAATTATGAAAATGAATAATGTCAGCCGAGATCTTTTCTATAGATATGTGCCGTTTAAGAAAGACATCCGTGAACGTTTGGAAAGAATGCCGGCTTTTATGGAGTCCGCAAACAGGTTTAAGAATATAAGAAAGAGAACATTTGATACTTTTGAGCGAAAGTTTCGAAAATATACTGACGAAAACGGAAATATGCCTGATGAAATACGCAAGTATATGAATTATCTTCAAATGTGATTTTGAATTTTTCTTGCATAATTTATACGCGGAAATAGCTTAGAATTAACATTTTGCATAATCAAGAATTGATCGCGGAGACTTATGGAACGCAAGAAAATCACCGGACAGGTTCAGGCATATTCCAAAAGAACAAGAGAAGATCTTCTCAAAATCGGCGAATATCTTTTTGAAACAGCAGGCATAAAAAATGTATTCCGCGAAGTATATTCGTGTGTTGATGAGCTTATTAAGAATGCCGTAAAAGCTAATTATAAATATCTTCTTATTATTGATCAACTTGAAAAGAAACTCAAAAAAGAGAATCCTGATTTTTCTGATGAAAAAATTAAGGATATGGTTGAGCTTATTGTTAAGAATAAATCAGAATATGACCGTGAAGCCGAAAAGATTCTAAAAATAGAAAAAATATCCAACTTTGTCCGCGAAGTTTTAAATGAAGAAGCTATACAGATTCGTATTAAGAATAAAATATATGATCAAAAGCGCGATTATACTGATGAAGAATTCAATACTTTAAAAGGTCTGAAGAAAATCAATATGATTCGTCATGAAATGAAAAAACGGAGTATTGACGTTTTGGTTAAATATGATCTGGATGAGGATTATATTTATATTGAAGTTACCAATACTTCACCGATTCTGGAAACCGATTTGAGAAGAATTTATGCGAAACGCGATGAATTTAAGTTATGTGTTGAAGAAAACAGACAACAGGAATTTTTTCTAAATAATCTCGATACAAGCGAATCGGGATTCGGACTAGGTTACGCAACCATTGACAGTTATCTTTCCGACATCGGACTTGTTCCTTATAATACTATTCAGATTATCGCTGCAATGGATACAACAGTTATTCTTTCTCTTCCAATAGAAAAATTGAAGGAAAGAGCATCGGCTTTATTAGTAAAGCAGAAACTTCCGCATTGAAGAATAGAATTTTTTTTGTGAAATTTCCATCTCTCTATGCAGCTCTTTGTATGAGCTTTTTTTATCTACATTCTTTCTGAATAAATCAGTGCCTGCTAGATGATCGACATGATATTTGTTTTCATAATTTAACCATCTCATATTGTCAGGATAAAGTTCAAAGAGAACTTTTGTTATTTCAAATGATATTTCATTAGGGTCAAAATAACCGCCTTTGTAAATGACATGAACTCCGCCGCAAACCTGGTTTTTGTTAACGAGATATTTCGGTTCAAAGTAAACCGGTTTGAAAATGAAACTATTGAATTTCAATGAATTGAGTTTCTCTGCGAGAATGTCGGGATTTATCCATGGCGCGCCGATATATTCAAAAGGTTTGGTTGTTCCGCGGCCGACGGAAATATTCGTTGCTTCAAGATAAATCAAAGCAGCATAATTAATAGCCGAACGGTATGACGGCAGATTAGGCGACGGCGGAATCCATGCGATGTTCATCGAATCAAAAAACATCTGTTTCTTATAGTTTTTCATCTTAACTACGAAGATATCAGTCGACAGATTTCTTTTTGCCTTATAATATAGAGCAGCCTCTCCAATTGTAAAAGAATAGAAAAGAGGTGCCGGGAACGAAGCTACGTGTCTTGATTTGAAATTTTCATTTAGATCAAATCCTGATACTCCGAATGGCGCGAGGGGATTTGGCCGGTCAAGGACAACTAATTTTGTTTTTGATCCGTTTAGAGCTTCTATTATTTCCCTGAGATTTGAAATATATGTATAACAACGCATTCCCAGATCCTGTATATCGAAAATGACAGCATTAAATTCTGTAAGCAGAGCTTTAAGTTCTGCTGCATTATAGTTATGCATATTATGTATTGTTAATTTGAGTTTTTCTTCACGGTATGATTTTTGGGACGAATAGTCTTCATCAAAGCCGGAAAGTCCATGTTCGGGAGCAAGAATTTCTGAAATGACAAGACCGCATTTTCTGAGACTTTCCAAATTGCGCTTCATCGAAGAATCAAAACCCGAATGATTTGTAACCAGACAAATGT
>JAKJGA010000227.1 GCA_022704645.1 Spirochaetota bacterium | reverse complement strand
CAGAAATTACAAAAGGTAAATATCTGGTCGATGCTTCACTTGATATTGACATCTTTGAAAAAATATTTTCTTTGAAAATTGATAAAAGAAATTATGATACAGTCGCAGGTTTTATAATGTGGCTTTCCGGAAAAATCCCAAAGACCGGAGAGAAGTACATTTATGAAGGATGTGAAATTACCATCAGTGAATCTGACAGCAGATCAATAAAATCAGTTACTGTAAGAAAACGCACATCTTAAATTTTTATTGCATAAAGATGTGCCACTTTCCGCGTTTTATGCTTTTTACAAATTCCTTTTCAGTTTGTAAAATCGATAACTTTTTTGACTCTATACCGTCATAAAATAACACAAAATCAAAGATCTTTTTACTGCTGTCCTGCGATTCAAATGTTCTGGCAATTCCGTTTGCCGTAAGCATCTTTCTTCCTGCAACAGTTTCCATTATAAAAGGTATGCCTGATCCGTTATTTACTGTTTCATATGATTTGTAAACAAGTTCCGTACAGACAAGAGCCGAATCAGTTAAAAAATTAAAATCGAAATCATAAGGTCTGCCGCTGTAATGGTATGCCTTTATGATTGCTTTTGCTATTTCGTTTTTGGGAAGTCTCGGTCTCAAGACTGCAATTGAATCACAGTCTGCAGAATGTTCGATTGATGTAAAAAGCACACCCTCGCTTATTGCTTCAACTACACTTCGTTCATAACCGGATTCATCGGGCTGAAGAGAGATTGAGTAGGCCGATGGATATTTATCTTTTAATAAAAACTCAATGTCACTGTAATTTTCATTTTTAAGAAAATCATTAATACTATCATTAAAATATTTTTTTCTCTGTTCAGCTGTTCCGATATAAATTGCCGCATGAGTCCAAAAACCCGGAATGCCGGCATTAGTTAAATACCACTCTCTTCTTTCCAGCAAAATGTCACCGGGCAATAAAATGCTTTTAATATGCTCAATCTGTTTTTTAGAAATAAGATTTTTATTATGACGCAAAATTTTAATATCACCGGCAGTTTCAGAAATATTTTTCTGTACCGGGAAAACAGCCCTTTTAAATCCTTCTTTTATAACTGACAACGAATTTTTAGCAGTAAGAATTTCACCTTTTCCTTTGCCTGCATTCCATAGGTATTTTGAATCTTCATCCATTGCTGAAATCAGAAGTTTATTCTTTGGAACTTCATAATTCATAGAAATAGAATTATATGCAGCAAACTCGGTAGCAGTCATCACATTTAAATAATTGAATTTCAGTTTAGAATATAGTCCCGAGGGAAAACCTTCTTCAGGTATCTTATCATTCAAAATGGTATGAAATGCTGTGTCTTTTTCCATTTCTGTTATAAATTCAAGCGCGAAACGGTATTTTGCGAGAAAAAGAGATCTTTTGATATGGAAAATTCTCGATTCTGAATATCTGGAATAAGTCATAATTGATTTCAGTTCGTATTCTAATGATTCAAGAGTAAAAAAATAATCAAGAAAAGATGTCCATGCTGACTTTAACCAGACTCTTTTACTTTCAGCCGGCAATTCGGATTTTTTCGTTTTTTTTGTTAAATCACCTGAATTGCTGTTTTTAATAAAATTTAAAACCGAAAACATACCGTTCCTTGAAATCAGAACGGTATTTTCAGCAGAATTGAAAATAGATTCATATTTTGTATCATCTGTTTGATCTGGGAAAACAGAATAAGGATTAAAGGTAAAAATTAAAGCCAAAAGAATTAAGTATTTCATCTATATTTCTCCGCATTATATGAATTCAAAATATTTAACGGCCTCATCTTCGACAAATTTAGGTGTTGAGGATGAAGATACTATCTGAATAGATTTTGCATTTCCCAGAACTTCGGAAATCTTCACCAGTTCTTCTGTAGAGGAAGCAAAATATGTATTCTCATTTATTTTATGGAGATTATTGAACAGTTTCATGGCATTAGAGGATTCTTTATCGCCTAAAACAACTGTTGCATCAACTTTAGCCTGAAGATCAATTGCCTGCTTTTCTCTTTGATCTGTTATAGAACAAATCGAATCAAATATCTCTATTTTTGCCTCAGGAAGATATTTTTTAGCTAGTGTTTCCGTTTTTTCGAGAAGATCTCTGGAACTTGTTGTCTGTGAACATATGAAAACTTTTTTATTTTTTAATGATTCGCTGTGATTTCTGAAAAATATTTCTGAAAGATTTTCATCTTCAATTACATCGGAATTGTCTGCATAGCTAAGAAGAGACTGAACTTCAGGATGATTTTTTTTACCGGTTATAATGATATGAAATCCTTCTCCGGATTTTTCTAATATTTTATTTTGGAGATTTTTAACCTTAAAACACGTTAAATCAAGTACTTCATGATGCTTTCTTATTTCTTTTTCTGTAAATCTGTTGATTCCGTGAGTTCTTATAACCACTACAGATTCAGAATCAACAGCTGAATAATCGTTGGCTGTTTGAATTCCCAAATGCGACAAATATGATATATACCGGTTATTGTGAATAAGTTTTCCGATAATTACCAGTTTTCTTTTTTTATTTCCATTCATCAGGTTCTTTTCGGCAGTTTTTACTCCGGGGCAGAAACCTGACAATTTCGGGATACATACTTTCATAAAACCTGCAAATCTCTTTAAAAAATATATTGAAGCATTATTTTTGTATTGCAAATAATAATGCAATATTAATAATAATAGGTAAGCTGAATTTTTTGAGCAATTTCATAAGGGTTGGTTAGATGGATTGTCCGAACAATGTAAAGAGACCTTTTTTGCTGTTTTTAGCATTATTATTCTGCTTATCATGCGGACATAGTAAAAATAATG
>JAKJGA010000226.1 GCA_022704645.1 Spirochaetota bacterium | reverse complement strand
CGGACGGTAGAGGGCATTTAACGAATCACCTCCGGTATAACGAAGAATTTCTGCACCGAAAAATTCTGAAGCATAATACAAAATATAACTTAAAACAAAAACAGAAAATCCAAAAACCGAACATACTATCGATGTCTTTTCGCTTATTCTATCAAATATTTCTTTTTTTGAGAAAACAACTCCTGCTGTAAATAGTGATAAATATTGAATTATATTAGCAGGCTCAACTCTGATGGCATGAAGAAAAACTATCCAGGTATCTATCTGATAGAATATTCTTACCATAAACGTAAGAGTTGAAATTAAAATGACAAAAAGCATTATACCTAAAAAAAAGTTTTTGCCTTTAATAAGCTTTTTAGGCATTATCCACTGTGTTTTCGGAGAATTAACTCTTGAATAAATCATTTCGCAAATCAGGTATGCACTACTGTATATAAACAGATGAAGGACAAACCATAGATGACCGGTAAACGATTGAATTCCGTCGCTTGTTATGAGATATGAAGCATAGGAAGCAATATCTTCAAAATGCCCGAACACGTAATTAATAGGAACAAATACAAAAAGCGCAAACACCAGAAATGGAATCAGGAGACGTTTGATTTTTGATAAAGCAAAGGCTTTTGCTCCGTATTTCTTATATGCCCCGGGAATTACAAATCCCGAAATAAAAAAAAGAAGTCCCATAAAAAAAGCGCCATTAACCGTTTGGAATATTTCTATTCCGTTAATTATAGAAGAAGCATCTTTTACCGGCCAGGCTCCGCTTCCAGCCGAATAGGCTTCTGCAGAATGGTGAAATACTACGAGAAGTATTATTACTGAGCGTAAATTATCAAGGTAGCTTTCTCTTTTAAAAAGTTTCATTTTTCCTCCTTTATGCCAAGAAAAATAACACAAAGACTTTTTAAAATCGACCTGGTTTATAAACAGGGACTGCCGGACACTATTTAGTTTGTCTTTTCCTGTATTCTGCCGGAGTTATACCGGTTTCTTCCGTAAATATTTTATAGAACGCTGTTTTGGAATTAAAACCTGATGAAAACGCAATATCAAGAATATTTCTATTTTCATCTAATTCAATGAGAGAGACAGCTTCGCGAACTCTGTACATATTCACAAATGACTTGAAGCTTTTTCCGATTTTAACATTAATAAATTCAGAAAGCTGATGAGATGTAACATCAAGATTTTCCGCGAGACGTTTAAGAGTAAGATCTTCGTCGCAGAATATTTTTTCATCACACATAATTGATTCGAGTTTTTTCCCAAGATCATCAAGATTTATAGAAGAAAGATGCGATTTTGAATACTGGGCTTTTGCTATTTCCTTTCCTGCAGCAATAAAAATGTAAACATCAAACGCAGGAACATAAATCATAATAAGCAAAACAGATACAATCAAAAAAAGTACGGCATCCTCAACAAATTTTGCCCCGTAAAACCAGAAAACCGGAAGGAAACATATTACAGCAAATATCAAAATCAGGATTTTAGAAAAATTTACAAGAATCCGGTTGAGATTGCTGCTGTAATATTTGCGGCATCTGAAAACTTCATTACTGATATAGATAAAATATATTGCCATGTGAACAAATGAAGCAATCTCTGTTAACTTAAGAAGTACATCAAAATTAATGAAGTCATTTGAAAAAATAAAACCGTCATTCAGAGAAAATAATATCAAAATAAATATTACAGCAAATGGAATAAAATGACAAGAATCAGAAATGAAATTTGTTTTTTTTGATGTGATTTTTTTATAAAAAAGAAAATTCAAGGGTCCGATTACAAATTTCAAATTTTTTGAAAACAGGCTGAATACAGTTATAAAATTCCAATTAGTAAAAGACGCCGGAATATTCATATAACTCGAAAGATAGTGTTCAAAAAAAAGAAATGCCGAAACAATAAAGATACTTCCGCAAAAAAATATTCCGTTTCTCTGCGGGTTAGTAAATATCAGCTTTAACCCGTAACAAAAACATGCGAGCGAACCGGAAAAGAAAAAAAGTTCGAGAAAATGATTAGCATATTCCAATTCACTCATATTCTATTTCATTACCGCTGCATGCATCACTTAAGTGCGTTGACAAAAAGTTCAATTTTATCCTTGAGATTCTTTACCGAAGCTTTTTTCAGTATTTTATAATATGAACCTTTTTTATCATCCGAAATTTCTTTAATAAATCCGTATTCCGAAAGCTTTTTCAGTGAATTATTATAATTCGGCTGAGAAAGAGATTCCGGAGCACGCGTTTTTTCTGTGTGATAAAGAGCGATTCCGTATTTTCTGACAGCCGACATGAGATCCTTTGAACTTATTGAGTCGGAAGGAATATCGGCAACCGCACCGCACGAAGCATAGTATGATTCAAGAACATCCTGAATTCCGCGTGCAAAAAAAACGATATCCTGGATGCTTTCCTCTGATATCACAAAACCGCCGTCTTTCGGCTTAATAAAATTTTTAGGAATAAGAAACCCCTCGATGATACGGTTTATCTTTTCAGATATCTCATCAAAACCGTATCTTATCAGGTATTCCTTTGATATAAGATTTTTTAAAAAATCAATTTTAACTTCAATATCCTCTATTGTAATTATCTGAAGTTTATTTTTCAGAACAAGAAGAGAAGCGCATATCATTGAAATATCCAGCGAGAAATGAGCGATACTGTTTTTATAAAAAGATAAAGCAGTACGCGCTTCGGTTTTAATTACAAAGAAATCCTCGGAAGATTCGCGTTCATCATAATGAAGCTTATCTATGAATTTTTCTTTTGTAAATAAATTAACAGCATATTCAAATATCTCATTGATATTTTTTTTGT
>JAKJGA010000225.1 GCA_022704645.1 Spirochaetota bacterium | reverse complement strand
GAATGAATTTACTTCCGACAAACTGGCAGAATGAAGACCGCATGTGACCGGATGATGCGAATCTATTGAATGTATAAACTCAGTCATTTTTTTTACCCAGTCTGTTGCGGATTCGTTATTGTTAATTGAAAAAAGATCAGGCTCATTACCAAGATTCCACATATAAAGCGCAGGATGCTCTCTAAACTGGCTGACGACTTCTGTTATAAGTTTCTTTTCAGCAGATATCATAAGAGGATTATGAAATGGATTCAGATATGAAGAATTTACAATTTTTTCGCCGCACACAAGTTTACGTGCACCGGTCAAAGGAGAACCTTCAAGCGACCAGCCCGGCGCCCAATTCGGTCCGCTCATATGCCCCGTAAAAAACGTTACATCAAGCTTCAAAGAATGTTTATCAGCAATTTCAAAAACTGTTTCCAGATCCGAAAGAGCTTTGGAAGAAATACTATCCGGGCTTTTCTGAAAATCATCCCACAACAGAAATATTCTCACAAGAGTCATTCCATATGATTTAATAAGGGCAAATTCGTCATCGACCTCACCTTTATCGAAATCTGACCACCAACTCATCGCCTTCCGGCGGGGCCAGTAATTTACTCCGAGTATAAAAGGTTCACTCATAAAGTCTCCATGACCGCTTTTTTGAATGATGCATTCATTTCATTTTCAAAAAAGTTTGTTTATAAAAAAGACTTAAATCAAGCATGATATTTCCGCAATACAATTCCGCATTGATATTTTAAAAAGCAAAAAAATCTTGATAAAATATAATAAAATCATACTGCTGATTCTATCATATTTCGCGGGGCCTGCATCAATGAAAACGGCATTTATAGCAATAATTCTTTCTCTTTCCATTTCGTGCACTGAAAAATCCGTGACACAGATAAAAACAGAACCTGTTACGGCAAAAGTCATCAAGACTGAATCAATGATGGAAAAAGAAGATGAAATGCTTTCATTCACCGGACGCTATATAGGCGGTTACATGGGTTTTGAGGGATGCGGATATTATTTAAGGTTCAGAAATGCAAATAAACAAATAATGACATTCCGGTCAAAAGATAATCCCGAATATGCGTTTTTCACAACTTCAAAAGAGTCACTGCTTCCTGTTCAGAATAGAAATATGTTCGGCAAAATATTTATTATTTATTACACTGAAGGCACGGAAATAGATCCCAGAGGTAAAACCGTTAGTGTAAATAATTACGTACACGCTGAGCTTCAGAAATGATATTTCATTTTTTTACTCTGATATCATAATATTATATCCATTCATTTATTGACTTTCATACTGAAATCATATTAAATCAATTACGTAGTAAACTAAAAATACATTTTAGGGGAACCTCTTGATTAACATTACATCACATTTGATTGAATATATTAACACAGAACATAGAATCATCGCCGCGGTAGCCGGTTTAATTATTTCGGCAGGAATTTACTTTCTTACATCTTTCATTTTCTCCAAGATAAACAAACGCATTCAGAATCAATCAAAACCCGATAAGCAGAGAAAACAAAGGTTTAACATATTATCATCCGATATTACACGCATTTCAGTATCGCATTTATTAAAATATACTAAAATATTCTCAGCCGTTATCATTCTTTTAATATATCTATCTTTTATCACAAATCTCTTTCCCGAAATGGCATCTTATAATATTTATCACAACGTCACAAGTTTCTTCTACCTTATTCTCTCCTCAGCTGTTGCTTTTTCTTTCTACAGAATAATTAAAATCACATCAGATGCAGTTTACGCTTTCATCCCGGCTTTAAAAGGCGGTATAATTAAATCAGTTCGTATTAAAAACGTGACATTATTTTCTGATGAAAAAATAGTAGCCGCTGCACAAAAAATAATACGTTTTATACGTCTTTTTCTTATTCTTTTAATTCTTTATTTTTTTATACCAATTGCATTCAGCTTTTTTGATTTCACTCAGACATGGGCTGATACTTTATTCGGATATATCTGGAAACCTCTTAAATCAGCTGGATCAGCCGTAGTTGACTTTATACCTAATCTGTTTTTCATCGCGGCAATGATTTTTATAAGCAGATATATAATAAAACTTGCTTCAATTTTTTTCAGTGAAATTGGTAAAGGCAATCTAAGTTTCAGCAATTTCCAGAAAGACTGGGCAAATCCAACATTTAAGATAGCAAGAATACTTGTTGTGATGTTCACGCTGATAATCATATTCCCTTATCTCCCCGGATCTCAGTCCGAAGCTTTTAAGGGAATTTCAATTTTTGCGGGTATTCTTCTTTCTCTCGGCTCGACATCTATCGTTTCAAATATAATATCAGGCGTAATACTCACCTACACTTCAGCCTTTAGAATCGGGGACCGCGTAAAAATCGGAGAAACAACCGGAGACATTCTCGAAAAAACACTTCTTGTAACCAGAATCCGCACAATTAAAAATATAATTATCACTATTCCGAATTCAATCGTCATGAACAGCCATATTGAAAATTATACGACTTCCGCGTGTTCAGGCGAAGGACTCATATTAAACACATCAATAACCTTGGGTTATGATATTCCCTGGCGTAAGATTCACGAAGTGCTGACAGACGCGGCTCTTTCCGTTAAAGATATAATGAAGAAACCGCGACCCTTCATACTGCAAACTGCACTTAATGATTTTTATGTTAACTATGAGTTAAACTGTTATACAGACAAACCGGAAAAGACTGCAGTAATTTATTCAACACTGCATCAGGCCATACAGGACAAATGCGCTGAAAACGGAATTGAAATAATGTCGCCTCATTACTCAGCACTGCGAAACGGAGGAAAGAGTACAATTCC
>JAKJGA010000224.1 GCA_022704645.1 Spirochaetota bacterium | reverse complement strand
AGAAAGAAAGATTTAATCATTTATCATATAATTAAACGGCATAAGCTAATCAATATGCCGTTTAATTATAATCCTGCAAATTCAACATTAAATACAATTCAATCATATATTTTCTGTTGACTTATCAAATCATAAAACAAAACATTAACATAATTAAACTGTTTTTAAAAAGGTGTTTACTATGAAGCTTATTCTCTGTATCGTAGCATTTTTAGCCTTCTTTTCATGCGGAATATTCAAAACCGATTCGCTTTACAAAGCCAATAAGGAATTCTTTCCGATAGGAAGCGCGGTTGAACCCGACCAGCTCTCAGGTCCGGAATCAGAAATTCTGATAAAACATTACAACAGCATTACGGCAGAAAATGCCATGAAATATCTTTCAACAGAACCTAAAGAAGGTCAGTTCGATTTTACTCAGGCAGATAAGATAATGGCATTTGCCGACAAACACGGCAAATTAGTACGAGGTCACTGCCTCATATGGGATCATCCGACTCAGATCGCGGACTGGATGTTTCAGGATAAGGACGGAAAACCCGCAAGCAGAGAACTCATGCTTGAGAGAATGCGCAATCACATCCATAAGGTTGTCGGACGTTATAAAGGAAAAATTTTTGCATGGGACGTTATAAATGAACCGATTGACACTACGACAAATGACCAGCTGCGCCATTCCAAATGGTACGAACTGATAGGACCGGACTATATTGAAAAGGCATTTATTTTCGCACATGAAGCAGATCCGGACGCAAAGCTTTTCATAAACGAATTCAACACATTCGAACCCGAAAAAAACAAGGCTTATTTCAGGCTCATCAAAAGCCTGATCGACAAAAAAATTCCTATTCATGGGATAGGTCTGCAAATGCATATCAAAATGCAATATCCTTCAGTTTCAATGATTGAGCAGGCAGTTTTCAATCTTGAAGTTTTCGGTCTTGATCTGCATATAACCGAAATGGACATGTCTTTTTATGAAGACGAATATGGTGAATTCACTACACCGTCGGAAGAATATCTCGTTTATCAGGCGCACAGATACAAAGAGATCATGGACGTATTCAAGAAACATTCCGCTTCCATAAAAAATGTCACATTCTGGGGATTCCATGACGGTCACACATGGCTGACATCGTATCCCGTAAAAAGAAAAGACTGGCCGTTACTTTTTTCGGATAAGCTTGAACCAAAATGGGCTTTTTGGGCTTTGACCGATCCTTCAAAACTTCCTCCGAAAAAAGATCTTCCGCGGAAGGAAGCATCAACCTATAAAGCTAAAAAAGGTACCCCTGCAATTGACGGAAAAATTGATCCGGTATGGGATAAAGCCGAAGCTGTAACAACAAACATTTACCTGACAAACTATAAGGGAGCTACTGCGTCCATCAAAACCCTCTGGGACGAAAATAAACTCTACGTGCTGGCGGATGTCACAGATCCGCGATTAAGTGCCAAGGCAACCGAACCTTACATGCAGGATTCTCTTGAATTTTTCATCGATGAAAACAATGCAAAAGCAGGAGGATATCAGGATGAGGATTTCCAGTTCAGAATAAGCTATGAGAACAGAAAAACCGTAGGCGGAGGACATGCCCAGCCGGAAATGATACAGTCAAAAGCCGTCAGAACAAAAAAAGGCTATCTTATTGAAGCATCATTTACATTCCAAACTATAAAAGGTTCAGCCGGAACTAAAATCGGATACGAACTTCAGATCAACGATGATGCTGACGGCAGCGGAATCAGAAAATCAGTAACCAAGTGGAATGATCCGACAAATGACTCATACAAAAACACGAAGGGATGGGGTATTCTCGAAATGGTTGAATAATCAGGAATATTTCTCAATAATAGCATCCGCCGCACGGATTCCGTCGACGGCGGATGAAACTATTCCGCCTGCATAACCCGCTCCCTCTCCCACTGGATAAACATTGGTAAAACCCTCAGCAGTCATTTCCTTCGTTCTTTTTATTCTGACAGGAGATGAAGTCCGTGTTTCTGCGCCGATAAGAAAACCCTCATCAGAGAAACCCCTTATCATCGAATCAAAACGCCTGAGCCCGGCTTTCATTTCACAAACGACAAAATCTGGAAATACTTTCGCAAGATCTGAGCCGACACAACCGTTACGGTAAGAATTTTTCGGAAGAGATTTGGAAGTTCTGCTTAGAAGAAAATCCCGCGCACGTACAGATGGAGCTTTGAATTTATCAACATAAGCCGACCGCTCAATCTTCCTCTGAAATTCAACCGCTTCAAGCGCGCCGCCTGAAATATCTTCAGGTTTAACGGAAACGACTACCGCGGAATTCGAAAATTCAGCATCGCGAGCGGAATTGCTCATTCCGTTTACGCAGAGCATTTTTTCTTCTGAAGACGAATTGACTACGAACCCTCCAGGGCACATGCAGAACGAATAAACCCCCCTTCCGGTTTTGGGATTATTGAAAACAAGTTTGTAATCTGCCGCACTCATAAACTCCGAGAATCTTCCATATTGAGACTTATTGATAAACTCAGCCGGGTGCTCAATACGGCTTCCGACAGCAAATCCCTTTTTCTCAAGAATCATTTTATCTGAAAGCATCTCATAAGTATCGCGAGCGGAATGTCCGATTGCAAGAATCAGTTCATCAGCGCAAAATTCACCGCTCGGAGTTTTAACATTTATTTTTACGCCTTCAATGGAAAAATCATCAGCACGTGTTGAAAAACGAACAGACGAACCTGATCTTTCTATAAACATACGGATATTTTTTACAACTTCACGGAGAACATCCGAACCGACATGAGGCTTTGACTCGAATAATATTCTTTCATGCGCACCGAACTC
>JAKJGA010000223.1 GCA_022704645.1 Spirochaetota bacterium | reverse complement strand
CATTTAAACCAATAATATTTTAAGTCATATTTGGCAAATAAAAAAAGATAATACCTGATTTTGAGAATAATTGATATCTTATATAACTTCCGATAATATATATTATGTCTCATAAGGGGTGGATTCTGAATGAGTGACCCCCGTAAACGAAGTGCGTCACCCTAGATTATTAATGCGTAACCGATGAAAAGAACTCATCAAAGCTAATGTTTTTTGATTTAATCCTTGATTTTTTGCAAGCTTTTTTTAGCGGTAAAGTTGTATTTTAATTAATTTAATCTATTTTGAGGTAGCTATGAGCAAGAAAAATGAAGCAGAAACAAAAGATGTAAATGATCTTACTGCAGCAGAAGGCTTTCATCCGGAAGAAACTCCGGATTTTCTCGTCGCGCAGGACGTAACAGAATACGAACTGCCCGCCGACATCGAGCGCGAAGCGCATTTTTACACCGAAGAAGATCCAACGTTACTAACTCACTTAAAAAGAGCGGTCAAGTATCACAGTGAAGAAAAAGAGTCAAGAATTGCCGGACACTGGACTGTAACCGTAAAAGGCTACAATCCAGAAAAAACAGATTTTAGTATTTTAGTTATGAGTAGGACTGGACACTGCCCAATGACTGAAGAAATAATCGAACACGGCTACACCGGAAAATTTAAACTTGTCCTGGAATACTACAACCCATTTAGACACGTCAAAGGATTTCAGAAATACGGACGTGAACAAAAAATGCGCGGCGGCTGGACAACAATCACATCAAAAGAATTTTCAGTCATGGGGAAAGTGGCTAAAACAACGGGGGACGCATCACCTTTTCAAGTTCCGAAAATCGACATGAAAGCAATCACAGACTTTCAGGCAACAATGGACACAATCAACGCGACAGCAAACCAAGCAATGGCTTTACAGATGCAGGCACTCGCCAACCGTCAACAGATTGTTGCTGAAGGCGTCCATTTAGGACGGCTTGAGAAGGAACTTGAGTTGACCAGGAAAGAACGTGACACGTTTCATCAACAGACACTTGACATGCAGACACTCATGCAGGAGATACAGAGCAAGCAAGGCGGCGGCATGCTTGACGGTCTTATGAACATAGCGCGAATGCTTCAGACGCCTGAAAATGGTTCCGGAGATCCATCAAAAGGTTGATTTTTCACGGTTTTGTATAGACAAAATAATATTACAGTTTCAAGACATCAAAAAAAGGGCATTTTTGCCCTTTTTTCATGCTCATTAATGGTTTTGCTCGTCCGGCGTATTTGCGCCTCTCTACGTGGCAAAGCAAACGTTTTCACGGCATACGCTGAAAGCATCCGAGACATCAAAACGCCCGTTTTCGGTCTTTTCCGGAAATGTGCTGAAAACAAGTGTCAAAATGAGCGTTTCTGACGTTTTAGTCAATTATATTAATCTTAATTTGCATTAATGCAATGTGTTTATTATTACTTTGTGTAAAATATCTTGTAGTACAATATTGTATTTCTAAATTGTACTACAAGATAAAGCGTCAATTATGGTTTTAATTCGTAATATGATATATTTTAATAGCTTAGCCAGGACAAAAGATTAATCTCCGTAATGCGTCCACATCGACAAGACAACAATCGTCTTTTCTTTCTCATGTACGGAGTAAACCAATCTGTGCTGAAGATTAATCCGGCGTGAATACGCGCCTTCTAAATTGCCGTGAAGTTTTTCAAACTTGTTTCCGGAAACGTAAGGATTTTCTGAAATAATTTTTAGAAGGTCTTTGACTTTTGATTCTAAAGATGTTCCCTTGATTTTTTCAATATGCTTTTTGGCTTTCTTGGTGTAAACAATCTTATATCTCACCAGTTAACTTCCTCACATTCTGACAAAGGAGTTTTCAAACCTTCTTCAATTTCCTTTCGTGTTTTCGGGTTGCTGTTTAAATAAAGTGTTTCTTCAAGTTCGGATAATTCTGCCGCTGAAATAAGACGATAAGACCCGTCATAATAACAGCTTATAAGATCCTCAATTTTTTCTTTTTCCGTTTTCATAAAATCCGCTTTTTTCATTCCGGCGCGCTTCGCAGCTGTCTTGATTTTATCGTCCGATATTTCAATTGTTAAACGCATTATCACACCTCAATGAATCCAAGTTATTGTTTCTTGTGAATAATTCAAGCGGTTTTTTTCTTCGCCGTCAATTGGTTTATTTTACGTTTGAGACTCGGCGGAATTACCGGTTTCCCTTTCGACTTTCTGTAAATTGTCCAGACTACAAGACCGGCTATAATCCATTGAGGATTACCGAACAAATTCCAAGCCCCGCCCAATGCGGAAGACGGAAGATTTTTTATAGTGTCCTTTATCTGATAGAAAGCGGTATTAGACGCCGGATCAGCGCCCATATTTAACTTTGCACTTACTGGGACATGTTCTTCCCAAAGTGTTGTTGTGTCAGACGTGAAATAATTGATTTTGTTTATCGCATAGTGTGATAAAACTTTTCCCTCAAGTTTGTCGTAAGCATCTCCGCCGAAACCTAATGTTGAACTTTTATCCGGATTATTGAAAACAGAATTAGCACCGAAAGAACCTATTTCAACAAACTTGACACCGCCATTTTCCGCGCCTTCCAAGTGGTCAACGTGAATATGATAATTCCATAAGCTTATACCAATTCGCCAATTGAAATACTTATGAAGCATGCAAAAGAAATACGGCATAAGATTATGCGGACGGATATAAAAGTCACACGCTACATTTCGAGAATGCGCGCGCGATGGATAAGGGTCAATATTTGGATCCCGATATAAAGACGTGATTTTTATATCTTCGATTTTATCAGCAAGATCATAATTATTACTAATCCACATATTAAAAAAAGTTACAAGATCCCGCG
>JAKJGA010000222.1 GCA_022704645.1 Spirochaetota bacterium | reverse complement strand
GAAAAACATGAAAAGAAAAGTTGTAAAATTATTAATGGCAGTAATCATGATCTGCACGTCCTCTGCAGCATTTGCCTGGCCTGACGGAGAGAAAAAGGGTCTTCTTCTGGGAGTAACTACCGGAATTGCAAATGAAAAATATGAAACAGATTATTCTAATGAAAGTGGTTTAGGTTTTATGGCAGGTGCGCTTGTTGGTTACGGATTCAATGATTCATTTCTTTTGGATTTTAAATACAGGTATTGGTACGCCGATATTGACAGTACAGTGTTTCATACGTGGTCATGGTGTGCTGACGGAATGTTTTTTCCGGTTAAGAATAATGGTTTTTTTCTGAATGCAGGATTAGGCCGTGCATTGACATTGCCGGATGTTTCGGGAGCCGAAGCACAAGGAGGAATGTTTTTTTATGCTGGTGCGGGCTATGAAATAACCAAATGGGTTTTTCTTTCAGTTGATTACGGTATAGGCTCTTATTCTAATAATATAGACGGTAAAACTATTACTTTCGGTATTAGTTTTATAGGGTATTGAACATCTTTTAAATGTAATCGGAACTTAATATATGAATAAAAGTTTAAGTTTCGATTACATTGAGATAAGAATTATTCTTTTTTCAATAATCCGTATTTTTTCATTTTGCGGTAAAGTGTTGCTTTATCTATTCCAAGTTTTGATGCAGTTTTAGTTCTGCTGTAATTATTCTGTTTGAGGGCAAAGATAACTGCTTCCGCTTCTGCTGAATCCTTCTTCGATCGGAAATCAAATGAGGTTGTAGTATCCGCCGATAAAATTTCGGATGGAATATGTTCTGTTCCGATTATTTTTTTTGTGCAGAGAACAAATGCGCGTTCGATAACGTTTTCAAGTTCTCGGATGTTTCCTTTCCAGTGGTGTGAGAAGAAAACTCTGAACACTTCAGATGAAATTCCTGAAATATTTTTACCCTGTAGCGCGTTGAATTTTTCTATAAAGCGTGCTGTTAATCCCGGTATATCCTCTTTTCTTTCGCGAAGAGGAGGAAGTTCAACTTTTATGACATTTATCCTGTAATAAAGGTCTTTGCGGAATTTTCCTGAATCAATCATTTCTTCAAGATTTCTGTTTGTCGCGGCGATTACTCTGACATCGGTTTTGACGCTTTTAACTGATCCAAGCGGTTCATATTCACGTTCCTGTAAAACACGTAATAGTTTAACCTGCATTGCCTGACTGATTTCTCCGATTTCATCGAGAAACAGAGTGCCGCCTTCTGCAATAGCGAATCGTCCCGGTTTGTCTTTGTCCGCACCGGTGAAGGCTCCCTTTTTGTATCCGAAAAGTTCACTTTCAAGCAGTTCGTCCGGGAGTGCTCCGCAGTTAACTGCGACAAAAGGTTTATCCTTTCTTGGTCCGGATGAATGAATTTTTCGCGCAAGAACTTCCTTTCCTGTTCCGGTTTCGCCTGATATCAATACAGTGCTGGAACTTTCGGCAAGTGCAGGTAAAATTCCGCAAATGTTTTTCATTGCTCCGCTTGAGCTTGAGAAAAATCCTTCACAAGAATCTCCGCGAAGTTCCCGTCTAAGCAGTTCGACCTCTCTAAGGTCTCTGAATGTTTCTGCTCCTCCTGTAATTTTTCCCGACTTACTCTTGAGAATAGCTGTTGATATGCTTACCGGAATCTTTTCTCCGTCAGGATTGACGATGAATCCGTGAACGTCAATCAGAGGTTTCCCGTTTTTGAGTGTTTTTGAGAGAGGGCATCCGTTTTCACACATATCCGATTTGAAAACCTCGGCGCAAAGTTTACCGAGTGCATCGGTTTTTTTTACCCCGGTGATCTTTTCCGCCGCCTTATTGAACGAAGTTATCTTCCAGTTGAAGTCAACTGTGAAAACGCCGTCAGAGATGCTGTCTAGAATATCTTCCGTCATAAGGAGACAATATCACAGTTATGGTTTCCGTGGCAATATGTTTTCAATGTAAAGGAATAACCTCGTTTGAGTTTTGAGACATAAAATATGATAACTATCAGTTATTCAAAAAGATGATAATTAATTCAGATATTTCGTATTGATAGTTAGAGGTTGAATCATGATAAAATTATCAATTTTAAAAACATCTGCATTAATAGATGAAAAATCACTTGTTTTTCTCAATGAGATTAAAAAGAGAATTGGTCGAAGGAATTTTTCGATAATGCTAAACTCAATATTTGTTGAAGTAGTAATAAAATATGCAAAACTTAACAAACCTGTCCTGAGGAAAACTGTCAAATATCAGGATAAAAAGAAATGTTTGAAGCTTTTTCATTATTCGATTGATCCAGATGTGTATGAAGCTTGTCTTGATGCGAGAAAAGTTAATAAAGTATCTGTATCTTTTTTATTGAATGAAGCAATTCGGGAGCTAATTTCTGCTTCATCAAAGAAAATGATAGTAAAATTTCAAGACTGTATTTCAAGCTTTATATCTTTCATAAAAAAACTTGATAACTATCATATTATTTGCAATATATGTATTAATTATCAAGGAGATAATGTAATTCAAACAATAAAAACACAAATTCACTTAACATAGACAAAAAAAAACAGAAATATTGCAATAAGATTTAAATGATTTTTTATCTCAAAAGGTTCTTGAAAAAAAAGACCATGTTTTTATCGTTGAACTTCAATTTTTTTTCCTAGTTTTTTTACAATTCCAGTCAGGAATTTTAGTTGTAAATAAATAAACGCGAATTAAACTTATCCATAGAACTCAACACTCTGGGTAAAAGGGGTCTTATATGTGCGCTGAACCTTCACCTGTATTTAACTTTGTTCTTGGTAATGTTAGCTTTGCCATTGAAAAACGTGACGCCGAGGTTATGCCCGGTCTGGATGCCGAGAT
>JAKJGA010000221.1 GCA_022704645.1 Spirochaetota bacterium | reverse complement strand
AAACGGAGAACACTTTTAACTCTTCTAACAATGTTTATCGGATTTTTTGCAATCACTATTCTGGACGGATTTATGACATACAGCATGAATCAGCTTGGAGAAACTATTATCAAAAGCGGAGTCGGCCATATTCAAATCGCCTTAAATGAAAACTACTTCAAAGAAGGAGAAACTGACCCTTCACCTTTTATAATTCCAAAGTCTAATGAAGAAGCTAAGAAGATTTTAAAACTGCCTGAAGTTAAAGATGTTATAAAGTGTGCAAAGTTTCAAGGACTAATTTCATTCAACGGAAAGAATGAGAATACATTATCCCAATCAGTAGATGCAGAATCATCAGAAGAAACTTTAAACAGGCTGAATTTTTTTGAAGGACGGGGGTTTAACGGTGAAAGCGGAATAATCATAGGCAAAATTCTGGCTGAAAAACTTGAAGCTAAAGTTGGAGATACAGTAACTCTTTACGGACCATCCGCTCAGGGAGGTGTAAATGTTCTTGATCTGGAAGTTTCTGCAATCGCCGGATGCGGAATAACAGATCTGGATAATATCGCAAGTTATATTACGACGGAAACAGCTCAGACACTCATGATATCAGAAGATCTCACTCTATTAACTGTATATCTTGAAGACACAAAAGATACCGACGCGACGATCGAAAAAATTAAAGCAATTACCGGCGGAATATTTTCGATAAAAAAATGGAACGAAGTTTCAGAGTACTATCGTTTAGCCAGTACTTCATATAAAACCGTATTCGGCGTAGCCAATATCATTATTTTCATTGTTTCGCTTTTTGCAGTCGCCAATACAATTACAATGTCCGTATATGAACGCATACGCGAAATGGGAACCATCAGAGCATTCGGGATGAACCGTCGATATATTTTTATGATGTTTACTTTAGAAGGAATAATCTTAGGTTTCTTCGGAACATTAATCGGATGTATCGGAGGATTCACCGCTTCATATATCATCAACTTTTTCGGCGGAATAGAAATAGGAGCACAACCGGGTTACTCAGAGTCAATGATTCTGCTCTTCACACCTAAAACTTCAACAGTATTACTAAATATAACAGTCGGAATAACTATATCCGCAATCGCTTCACTCCTACCTTCGGTAAAAGCCGCAAGAATTCAAGTACGTGAAGCCCTTTCATACAGATAAGGAGAATATTATGAAAAAATATCTTTCGCTATTAGCTTTTATTTTATCAGTTCACCTAAATGCAAATGATGGAAATACAATTTTAAAAGATGTAGATGCCAGGATTTATTCTCCCAATATGGCTTTTGAAATGGATATATCCGCATACAAAGGAAATAAACTTCGCGACTCAAATAGAATCGCCGGATATTCCAAAGATTCAGAAAAATCTCTGGTGCTGTTATACTTTATTTCTCCTGCAAGTCTGAAAGGAAGAAAAATGCTCATGGAAGGGAATTACATCTGGATGCAGATGCCGCGCACAAAAAATGCGATCCGTCTTTCTCCAATGCAGATTCTTCTCGGAGAAGCATCAAACGGCGACGTTGCCCGGACTAGATTTTCAGCAGATTACAACGCTGTTCATGACGGCAGCGAGATTATTGAATCAAAAAAATGCGAAAGACTAATACTTGAAGTTAAGCCTGAAAAAAAAGGAAGCACATATTCCAAAATTATTCTCAGAATCGGCGTCGACAAACTCCCCGTGTATGCAGAGTTCTTTGCAGAAAGCGGCAAAATGATGAAAAAAGTTTACTATAGATCATTTTCACCATATGCCGGGAAAATGATGCAAAAGAAAATTGAAATTTTTGATGCAGTCAACCCCGAAAACCACACAATAATGGAATATGTAAAAATCGGATCAAAAAATCTTCCTCTTTCTCATTTCACTAAAGAATATCTTGACCGTTTTCAATATACTTCTTTCGGAGGGCAGTGATGAGAAGCCGCATTCTTTTCACGACATTTCTATTTCTGGCAATTAGAGAAAATGTTCTTTCTTTTGACGGATTTTACAATATTCAATCAACAGCAGCAGCTCATAAAATATCAGAGAAAACCGATGAAAATCGGTTTTCTCTCTCTCAGACATTATTTGCAAACCATTCCGCATCTTTCAGCATTTTCAATTCATCAATCAATACAAATGCTTTTGGGAAAATTATTAGCGGAGATAATCCTGAAACCGAGAAATCTAAAAGCAAATTCGAAAGTAAAATCACCGAGTTATATTTTTCAATTGGCAGTGATTCTCTTTTTTTTGATATAGGGAAAAAGCATATTAAAACGGGGACTGCTTTATTTAAAAGCCCGACATATTATTTTGATTCTGTTTCTGGTTCAACATGGAAAAGAGATTCAAATAGCGAAAAAAAAACAAAAGAAGGTACAATCGGATTAAAAGCAGAATGGATTAATAATATTTGTACATTATCAGAATATTATTCACCCAGGATAACAATCAACGACGATAAAAAGGATAATATCGAACGTTTTACATCAGAACAGGACTTTCACAGATCTCTCAGCTCTCTTTCTTTCAGAATAAAAGATTTAGATATGTCATTATTCTTCCTCTATACCAAAAGAAATAATGGTACAAAGTTTAATTCAGGATTAACATCTAATATTTCAATCGGAGATTCATTTACTTTATATATTGATGCATCCATTGCAGATCATAAATATATTTACTTACCTGACGAAAAGACATTTTCAATTGAAGAAGATAAAGTAAATAATCCTATCGAAGCAAGTTCTGGAATATCATATTCTATTAACGAAAATAATACTTTATATGCAGAATATTATTATAACGGTGCAGGACTTAATAAATCGGATTATGACGATGCACTAGATTTCATGGACAAAATGAATTCATTTAACTACGGTTCTGCAGGACTATTGTCAGGTAAATACGG
>JAKJGA010000035.1 GCA_022704645.1 Spirochaetota bacterium | reverse complement strand
CAGAGTTTAACGAAGTATAATAAGCAACATTAAACAAAGAATCCTTTTTATTGTATTTATAATAACTTGCATTAACTGAACTTTGGTCGCCGGATATAAAAAGTCTTCTGAGAGAAGGCGCGGAAGTTTCATTGTAAGGACTTACTGATGAAAATTTTCCGAGAGTCCAGTCCTCCATTTTTGGCCCGAACCTTCTGTGCATAAGGCGGATTGTTTTAAGAAAAGCTTTATCGAAAATTTTATCCCGATCTTCTCTTGTCTCCTGGGTTGAAATATCATCAAAAAACGGTGACACTGCTTTATCAACAATATCTCTCAGCAATTCTTCAGATAGATATCCTTTTTCATACGCAGAGAAAAACACTTCACCGAATTCGTCGGAAAATGATTCATTTAAGAAATTAAGATAAACTCCTTCGTAGATAGAAGGAACAACGGAGTTAGAATTAAAAGAAGCATCCCATCCGGAAAAATAGATTCTGGCGAGTTTTGCAGATGTAATCTGAACATTATCAAGCTTCTTCATAAAAAGCGGAAGAAAAAATTCCATTGAAACAGACTTGTCGTTTTTTGAGAATGCAAGCATATCATCCCTTGTCATTCCTTCCTTGATTGTATTTGAAATATTTTCATAACGAAGTGAATTTATTGCCGAATAGGTTCTTTTAGCGGGATCATAAAAAATATCACCGGATGCAATACCTGAACCCGACATGAGTCTTTCAGAATAACAATTAAGCTGCGGAACAATATTTTTCTTTAGAAATGTTTTCTCGGAATAATCAGCAAAAGAAAATCCGTAATTATATTCTTTAACCTCATCCCCTTTTGATACAAAAATAACAGAAGGATAAGCCTCTGCCGAAGAAAGACTTGCTTTGAAATCAATCTCTTTTTCTCCATCGGTAAGATCAAAAAGAAAATCTATATAGGAATTTTTCGGAAAAATGTTTCTTATAAAATAATACTCTTTTGAAGAATCGGCAGATTTATCATCGGATATTTCAGGCGAAAGAGAAACACCGTCTATTCCGAAATCATCCGCAAGTGCAATAAAACCCTGATCGGAAACAGCCGCATAAGGCGCGCCGGTCGGATTTCTTATTTTATTAAAAGCATATTTCTTATCTGACGAAATATACGAATCCTCTGTTTCAGTAAGCACAATTCTGCTTACTGAAAAATAATCTGTACGCGCGGGAAAAACAGAATGGAAACCATTCCCTGATAAATGGAAAGCAAAAGGAAGCGATGCGGCAGTTACAGCATCATAATATTTGCCATTCATTTCAAAACGAACCGGATACCAAAGCGGATATATCACAGAAGAACTCATGAGTTTCAGGCCGTAATTTTTCTCAGAATTTATAGCTGAGAAATAGACAAAACCCTCACCGTAACGGCCTATCGCGTTTTCAAGTCTTTCAGATATTTTTCTGAAACCGTTTACAAATTCCGAATCGGATTGGCCATAGACTACTGAATTGTCTTTACCGAAAAGTTCATCCGCCCAGACTTTTTTTTCTTCAGGCATAGCAACGGAAAGCTCTCTATAATTAATTAATCTTCCGGAAAATTCCAAAAGATAAAACAAAGCAATAATATCTTCGTTGGTCCAGATTTTCTCCGAGTAATCATTTGAAGCAGTTTTTTTATAACTGAATTTGTTTTTATAATTATTTATGCCTTTGATGTATGAATCTAATAATAATTTCGATGAATCCGAAATATTCTCGGAGCAAATTGAAGCATAATGCTTGAGTCCGGTTCTTCGGATAATTTTTTTCAGTTCAGAAATTTTTTCATCGTCATCAAAGGAAATGGAATCATCAGTAAGCATTCTCAAGTATTCCATTAACGGCAGTCTGTCCTGCGCATGAAGAAAACCAAGCGCATAAAACATATCTTCACGGTTATCAACATGAACTATAGGACATCCGAATTCGGATCGTTCAATAATTATCTGCGATGAAGATTCGCCTTCTATTACACCTGAATACTTCGTCTGAAATCTAATATTTATTATAAAATAAGCCGCAAATGTAGTAAGCACAGCAAAAGCGGCAATAAAAATGTATCTTTTGCGGATTCTCATCTCAATATGCTGATATTTGAATTAGTCATTTCAATTTTCAGAAAAGTATCCTCCACACTTGTAAAAAACTTGCTGAAATCTCCGACACAGTTTATTGAAGTTATACCAGCTTCGATATCGGCAATAGTTGAAACCTCTTTACTGTGAACATAGCATTCAACCTGACCCTTCTCATACTCGGCTTCAACAACAACACAAAAATCATAATCAATATTTGATGAATTGATCACCCTTTTTACTTTAACATTATCGATCTTTATCATTTTTTTCTTCAATGCAGAAAAAATTTCCGATTTTTTAGCAGGATTAACAGCCATGTCGATGTCATCTTTAACTTTCATTGCTTCCGCAACAGTAATTTTTGCTTTAAACATCTGAATGATAAAATAAGTATCCAGACTGCAACCCTGGCAAAAAAGCATTAAAGGAACTATCATAACCAATATTTTTTTCATCTTCAACTCCGGACAATATAAAACTAAATCATATATTACTAATACAAATCAAGTAAAGAAACTTAAAACAAGCTGTAAAGAAAAAATCATGAAAGCATTTTTGAAATAAAATCATATAGATGCCGCCTGACCGGGCGCAAAACAGGTACAGACCTTAACACAAGGGAATAAATAAATTTTTCATTTCCGGCTGAAGAGAAAGATAATTTCTTTTCATCACGTTTCTTTTTTAAAGTTATTGCTCCCATTTGAAAATCCCCGGAAATGCCTTCGATAACATATTCTTCACCTTTTGCGGAATATTCAGAACGCAGCTTTAAAGCCTTGGAAATAATTCTTCTCCGGTTTCCGAAACTTAGAGCACCTGTCGGACAGTTTAACACACAATGCGGTTTGGAATCAGACTCTATCACGCAGGCATGACACTTATGCGCAGTTTTCTTAGTTTCACCCTGGACTAAACCGACCTTGATACAGTCAAACGGACAAACATTTTCACACTTGCCGCAGGCAATACATTTATCTTTATTGAGCACAACAAACCCGTCCTGATAAAATAACGCATTCTCAGGACATGAAACAACACACTTTGCATCAAAACAATGACGGCATTTTTCGTGATGTGCCGAACCGTCTTCAAAAGAATTTACCCTGCTCCATAATGTAACAGTAAATTTATGCGGATAGTCAGGCTCTGCTTCTTTCGGAAGATTATTCCAAAGCTTGCATGCAGTTCTGCAGGCACCGCAGGCAATACATAGTTTTTCATCTATAAAAAAAGCTTTTTCGCCCATCACACACCTTTCACAATTTCCGCATAAAAAATGCGGTAGTCCGGTCTTGGATAAAATCCCCCGTAAGCATATACTTTAACCGGATAGAGAGTACGGTCTCCGGATTTAATTTCCTTTGAATTATTTTTTTTCAAGACAAGACAGACGACCTGCTTGTCTCCGCTCTTAAGTATTATTTTCGAATAGTTCGGTATATCAGAAAAATAAGACGGAATTTCAGCAACAGGCAATCCGAACATATCAGAACATAATGACTCTGATGGCATTGATGAAATTCTGTCTCCTGATGGAATAACAAAAATGCCGGAATTGCTCTTAGCAGAATAGAATGCATCATACGGATTATTCAGCTTTAAAAAACTGCTGATAATCGAAGCAAAGGGGACTGTCTTAAAATCAAATACGGCTTTTGAATTATTTCTTTCATAATTTTTATAATGAAGAGAATCCGACGGATTATATTCTGAAGAAAAAAATAAAGCCCGGCGGTTTTGCGGCCAGAAATAATCTTTTTGAAAATCTGAATCTTCAGCATATCCTGCATAAAATCTATTTGCGCAGATTATCTTTTTATCTGATGCACCGGAAAAACTTTTTACATTCTTTCCTTCAGAATTTCCGGATATTTCACTGCGCATTGATTCAATAAAATCAGATTGAATCCTCAATCTGCTTTTTATCAATGAATCAGGAAAACGTCCGTCTTTGGATTCATAAAGTTTTATTGTTTTATCTGCTAATGCAGTAAAATAATCCGACTCAGCCGGATCATCTCCGAAACCCCGGATATTTTTAATTCTGCGGAAAGAATCAGTAAACGAACCTTTTTTTGCGCTTCTGTTTTTCGTTGTAAAAAGAATTACATCAGCTCCGGAAGATCCGAACGAATCTATAACTTTAGCAGAATCCGGAGAATCAGAACTGATAAAAACAAAATCCGATTTCAATGCATTCTTCATCAAATCATAAAAAACCGAAGCAGACACATCTATCCCCGATAAAAAGTAGGCTGAAAATAAACCGGAAGCGGATTTCAAATTGAAATCATCCGTAGTAATTCTACCGAATCTTTTCGGAAGATATTCAAAGGAATCACGCATGACATCATTTCCCGATGTGTAAAACGCACGCATAAGTGCAGATACCGAATTAGAAAAATCCGCACGGATAGAAGTATCATATTGGGATGTATTATTTCTTTCATAAGTCTTGGCATCAGACTCAGGGTTCCTTGAAGCAAGATCAGGAAGAGGAATCATCCCGGGATATTCATCCCATCCTGGAGCAAAATCAAAAACGCCCTGTTCGTTTCCGCCGCTTTTCAGCCACACTATTCCTGCGTTCGGCAAAGAAACATTCCCGCCGAGAATATGAAGAACAGAAAGCAGCCAAGCCGAGGAGAATCCTCTCGAATTATCACAAAACGATCCGCCGAAAACCGATGACAAAAACTTTGTTTTGCCGTTGCACATTGAAATTTTTTCCGAAACAGAAAGAAATATTCCGGCATCAATGCCGCATGTCGAAACAGCAGCTTCGGGAGTATATGATGATAATTCTTTTGAAAGAAGACTCAATACGGAATTATCTTTACGCAGAGAATCATCAGATTCAGGATAGCCGCGCTCATCCAGTCTGTAAACACCGCCTAGAATTGAATCAGTCAGGAAAGATGCATCCGTATGATTCAAAAGAAATTCTTTATTTTCGAATGAATTTTTCAGAAGATAATTAATCAAAGCACCGAGAAAAAAATAATCAGTGCCCGGAGCTATTCGTACATGAATATCCGCAAGCGACGAAGTATATGTGGAAACCGGATCAACACATATGATGAAAGTTCCTTTCTTTTTAGCTTTCAGTATATGAGGTACAAGCGACGGATTGTTCATCGCAATATCAGCACCGAATATCAGCATAACACATGAATCATCAATAGACTCGATATCAGTATGTGATGCAGATAATCCGAATGCATCTTTCAGGCATTCGGAAGCAGAATCATGAGACAGAAGCGTTTCACTCCCGTGATAAAGAATACCCAGTGTTCTCATAAACTTGGTGATGTAATATGCTTCTTCATTTGAAAGTGAAGAACCCATGACTGATGCAATTGTCTTCAGATTATTTACAATAAAACCGTTTTCAGTACTTTGAAAATCGCGGTCACGGATTTCTTTAATTTTCATGGCAGAAAATTCAACAGCATCGTTTATGGCGATATTTTCCCATGATGATGAATTTTTTCTTTTAATCATGAAACCGGATTTTGATGAATTCAAAATGCCCGGAATGGAAAGCCCTCGCGGGCATAATGCAGAGGAATTTTCACCTTTTATTGAAATGAACCGTCCGTTTTTTCTAAAATTATTCACACGGCACTGGGCAGAACAATAAAGACAAAGAGACGGAATCTTTTCTGCGAATCGTAATTTCTTTGATGGTGAAATTCTATTAAAAACATAAGGCACCCCGCCCGCAGCAAATGCCGCACCGAAGGCCGCTGATAGCTTTAAAAAATCTCTGCGGTTCATCTAACATCCCGTTCGCCGTTTCAAATACGGCATCATCAATAAAAAATCGTCTGGGGGCATATCTGTCAATTCTTTATTAACGCACCGCTCTTTCAGATCATTAACATTTAAAAACAATATTTTTAATCCATATTGTTATATTTACTTGACAAACTTTACAAGCAATGTGTAATGTCCTATAATTATTTTTTTCTGTTACTCGCTTATATCGGCTACTTTGCTCTCCTTTCTGTTTGCTCTGTAATCTCTGAATTTGCTCGTTAAGAAAAGAATATGACAGCAGTAATGCTGTATTTTTTAATATCCGGATAATCCGGAAGGAAAGGTATTTATGGGAAAAAAAATCTATGTTGGAAACCTCAGCTACGGAACATACGAAGATGGTCTTGCTGATTATTTCAAAGAACATGGAGAAGTCGCTTCAGTGAAAATCATTACAGATCGCGATACCGGAAGATCTAAAGGTTTCGCATTTGTTGAAATGGGTACTGATGCAGAAGCCCAGGCCGCAATTAGCGCACTTAACGGTGCTGAAATTGACGGACGCCGTCTCAAAGTTAACGAAGCAATGGACAAGCCCCGCACAAACTACGGTCGCTACTAAGTTTTGATTTCTTGAAGATAAAAAAAACCGGCTTTTAGCCGGTTTTTTTTATCTTTTTTTAATTGATTTTATTTTTTTATCCGAGTTGTACAAATCAAGAAATTTATATATTTCCCAAAGTGAGAAGAAAATAGTCAGTAATACAGGCCCGATTATCACTCCAGGAAGATTAAAAGTCATAACACTGCCGATGAGAAGAAAAAAGAAAAGTATCGGATGAAAATTAAGCTTTTTGCCGAAAACATGCGGCTTAACAACATTCTCAAGAAATAAATACCAAAAGAGCGACCATGCTGCAAGTAAAAAGGCTTCTTTGCTTTTCCCCAAATAAGCAAGGTGCGCCACAGCAGGAATCCAAACTATAGAAGTACCAATACCCGGAATTAATGAAAAAACAGCTGCTGCTGCGGCTCCTACCATCCAAACATTAACACCAAATATCAAAAACCCGACACCGACCATTGCACCCTGAAGCACCATGATCAGTATGTTTCCAAAAATCAAAACTTTTACAACATTCTTTATTCTTCCGAAAATATCCACATCAACATCTCTCGGAAATGGAATAACTTTATAAGCAAGAGGAGTAAGCTTATGAGCCTCACTGAATAGAAAGACGAGAAACATTACGGTAAACAAAATATTTATCAGAAATGTAACCGAAAATCCGACAGCTTTCATTATACCTGAAAATATATCAAAAGAATAAACCTTAATAAATTCCATGACTTTTTCATAAACAAGTTTTTCACGGACACCAAGATAAGCCAGAATCTTTTTCACCGTCACGTTTTTATAAATATATATTTGGATGTCCGCAGGCTTGATATTATTAGTAACTTCATGATAAATTTCAAGCGACTGATTCGCCAGAAGAAGCATAAGTACAACTGACGGCAGAATTACAAGAAGACAGAACGCTGAAACAACAATAAAAGTGCTTATTCTCTGAGATTTCAGCCTTGCAGTAAAAAAATTATGTATAGGTTTAAGAGCAATATAGCTGATCACAGCAAAAAAAAGCGGCCAAATATAATATCTGAATATTACGGCAATTGAAACAGCCACTGCACCGAATAAAACCAGAAACACGATTTTTTGAGCACGATTATTTTTTATTTCTGAATACGAATTTGGATTTCCCATTATAATTTTTTCCCCATGGGAGGGCGGCGCATTATTTGCACCGCCCGTCATGATTGCACAGAAACGCCATCATTTAGTGAGATAATGAGACAGATCCGATGCGATTTTTCTTATCGCATGATCCAGATAATTGTCATCAGATATTCTTTTTCGATACTCATCGAGAGATAAGTTAAGTCTACCTGATGTTTTGATCTCAATCTCACGCCCCTCCTTGTTCATGAGACTCTTCATGACATTTCTCCTTTTTGACCCGGCTCCTCCTTGAGCTGGCGATCATACCTGTTTTCAAATTCGACCTGTTTTTGAAATTACATTAGAACTAATTAAATAAATTAAGTATTAATTTAAAAGAAAAATGCCGATATTATGTCTCTTTTATCTTACAATATCTTCTATGTGGGAAATCTTTTGTCCGTCTACAGAAAGCAAATCAAACCTGAAAATTCCATATTGCGGGTTCTCTCTGACAAACCCGGAAGCTGCTTTTTTCATTCTCGCTATTTTCTTGGAATTCACAGAAGAAAGAGCTCCCCCGAAAGCGTCTTTTGAACGGTAGCGGACTTCAGCAAAAATTACTATTCCGTTTTTAGAGCAGATAATATCTATTTCTCCTGCTCGTCCGAAATGGTAATTCCGTTTCAATATTGAATGTCCTGATGATTCAAGAAAAGAACAGACCAGATCTTCTGCCGAATTTCCGGTCTCACGTGAATTCATATCAGATCATCCATTTTAAGTCCTGCTTCTTTTTCATCGAGAGTTTTTACGATATAAAGGGACTGGTCTTCAATCAGGTTTACTATAGTAAGATCTGAATACTTGTTTCCGTTTTCATCCAGTATAAGCTTTACAATCGGACGAAGAGGCTTGCTTGGAACAGAACCTATTACAATTCCTGTCCCTTTTTTATTAAGCTGAACAATCGAACCCACCGGATAAACACTCAATACGGCAATAAAAAGCCTAATCAGTACAGGATCGAATTTCTTTGCACCGTCCGAAACCAGATCCTTCATGGCATGGTAAAAAAACTTTTTATCACGGTAACTTCTGCTTTCAATCAGAGCTTCATAACTGTCCGCAATTGAAGCAATTCTTCCCTGCTCTGAAATCTCAGCGCCTTTTAATCCCTTCGGATACCCTTTGCCGTCAAACTGTTCGTGATGCTGAAGACTCATCATAGCAGAATAATCTTTTATATTTCCAAGTTCTCTTAAAACCTTATAACCGAGAAGCGGATGCGACTTAATCTGATTTATTTCCCTGTCTGTAAGATCAGACTGTTTATGCATAATGTAATTCGGGATCTGAGCCATTCCGGAATTTATCAGAAGCATTCCGATACCGAGATCGACAAGCTTGTTTTTCGGATACTTGATAGCCATACCGATAAGTAACGCATAGAAAGTTGCATTAACCGCATGCGTGGTCAATATGTCATTATCTGATTTTATTGCATGAATGAAAAGAAAGACATTCCGGTTTTCTCCAAGAATCTTCAAAATATTCTCAACAGAAGATTCAAGTTCTGTTGTTGTGAAAACACGGCTGTTTCTGATTGCCGTATGTGTTTTCATTACCGCCGAACATGCCTGTTCATGCACCTCAACAAGCCGGGTTTTCATGTCGAGCATCTTGTTATAATTATCGAGAATTATATCGAATTCGCGGGCATTAACCTTAATCGATTCAGCCGCTTCCGCTGAAACTATATCTCCGTCGCATTCAACTTCGGTGATATTCCATTTTTGGAGACGTTTAATATCACTGTCTTTTATTGGAACATTTGCCCCGACAAGAATAGTGGATTCATCAATATGCACCGGTTTTGTAAAACGCATTCCCGGTTTTAAATCTGTGACCATAATTATTTTCATACAGCTTAATCCTATTCTATGGTTCCGTTAACTTTCCAGCAATAAGCGATAACTTCCGATACTGCAGAATACAGTTCAAAAGGGATCTCTTTGCCTTCTCTTATATGAAAGAGAACTTCAGCCAAATCGGAATCTTTATAAACAATAACGCCGTTTTCACGGGCAATTTTTATCATTTTCTCAAAAAGTATATCTTTCGCTTTGGCTATTACTACCGGAGCATGATCTCCATTTTTGTAGCTAAGCGCAACCGCTTTGCCGTTCTTTTTCATGCTTTAGTATCCAAAAAAGCCCCGGAACAGTTATTTTCAATTTCGGAAACAAATTCCTCATAATTAAATAATCTTATAATCAAACCCTTTTCAATCTTTTTTTGAATGTTTTCATAAATTTCCGGCAAAAGAGACTTTATACCCGAAAGAAAAGGCTTATTTACTGCAATAACACATATTTCAATCCTTTCCGCTGATAATTTCGCGATAATATCTATTTTTCCGGAACGGCTGAGTTCGAACTCTGCAAAATAAAAACCCCTGTCAGAAAAGGAATCATATTCAAAAAGTTTTCCTTCATCCTCAATATAAAAGAAATCATCATCAGGCGATTTGCTGTCAAGTTCATATTTGGTATATTGCTCTAATACCTCCTCGGCCGCATCACGGATAACTTCTTCATCCGGAATTATAGAATTTTCAAAAAATATATCAAACATAGCAGAACGTTCATCAGAAAGAAAAATCCGGGATATAAATGATACTTCGGAAGGAGTGAAATTTTTAGAGATAAGAGCACTCGCGCATGAGCGCAAAAAATCTTTTTTTGGGGATGAATAATCCGTACGCTCCTTAGCACGCATTGCGGATAAAAACACACTCATACCCGCACGGATTGAGCGCAGAAAAACAGACGCACCGGATGAATCAGAAAATAATTCTTTAAAGAAAGCCCCGTCTGCGATTCTGAAAACCGGGCGTTTATTTTCACTTCCGACGTATTCAAGAGATAATTTTCCAGGCCTTAATTCACCCGAAATTTTAGCTTCAACGACATCTTTCCCCACTTGAACTAGAACGGATTCTTTTGAACGCGATAAAATACGTCCGGTAATTTTCTGACCCGGAATATAACAGTTAGCAGATGAAAAGACAGAATTCATTTTACTTCCTGCATGGAGCATAGCTTATACGGTGAACCGGACTTGCTCCATGTTTTCGCAATGCTTCCATGTGTTCTTTTGTTCCGTAACCCATATTTCTATCAAATCCGTAAGAAGAATAAGTTGAAGATAATTGCAACATCTCCCTATCCCTGATAACTTTGGCTATGATTGAAGCTGCCGCAATGGAAAAGGATTTAGAATCACCTTTTTTTACGGAAAGAGAAGGGATTTCAAACTTAAAGGAAAAATTACCGTCTATCAGAAGATAATCCGGTTTTAAATCAGAGTTCTCTATCAGTTTCTGAATGGCAAGGCGGGTTGCCTGATTCACATTAATTGAATCAATTGTCTGATGATCTATGAAAATATGCCCGTAAGATAGTGCGTGAGATTTAATGAAATCAAAAACTTTATCCCGGCACGCAGATGTCAGTTTTTTGGAATCATTTATACTTTTGAAGTCAATTGGAGTATTAAGTATTACATCTTCCGGAAAAACTACCATTGAAACAGAAAGAGGCCCCGCAAGGGAGCCTCTACCGGCTTCGTCAATTCCGGCAACATATTTGCAGCCGTTTAACAGAAGTCCTTTTTCAATATCAAAATCCGGCATAAATCTGCCGCACTTGATTATTCCTGAACCGCAGCAGGAGCTTCAGTTGTAGCAGGAATAGATTTAAGAGAAACACGGCCTTTACGCTCTTTAAGTTTGGAAGCCTTACCTTTAAGACCTCTAAAAAAATAAAGTTTGCTTCTGCGCACAGCTGATTTCTTAGTAATTTCAATTTTAGCAATTCTAGGTGAATTGATCGGAAACACTCTTTCAACACCTACATCATAAGAAATTCTTCTTACAGTAAATGTTCTTGCAACGCCTCTGTTATTAATTGCAATAACAGTTCCCTCATAAACCTGGATTCTTTCTCTTGTTCCTTCAACTATCTTGTAATGAACTTTGATAGTATCACCGATTTCAAAATCCACCTTCTTTTCCTGAGCAAGCTCAAGACCAAGCTGTTCAGCTTTGTTCATTTCTGTTCTCCTTCTTTCATATTCAGATACTTCCGATAGAGATCCGGTCTGACACTAGAAGTTTTCTCTTCACTCATCATCAAACGCCATTTTCGTATCTTAGCATGATCGCCGCTTAATAGGATTTCCGGAACTTTCATTCCGTCAATCTCGGACGGCCGCGTGTAATGAGGATATTCCAAAAGATCGTTCTCGAAACTTTCTTCGAGAAGCGATTCACTGTTGGACATAAATCCCTTTTCAAGCCTTGCCGCCGCGTCCATAATTATCAAAGCGGCATATTCACCGCCTGAAAGGACATAGTCGCCTACCGAAACTTCGATATCGACATAACGGTCGATTACCCGCTGGTCAACGCCTTCATAATGACCGCAGATGATGATCAGCTCTTCTTCGGCGGATAATTCTTTGACCATATTCTGAGTCAAGGGTGTTCCGCCTGCTGATGCAAGAATAACTTTAGCATTCTGCGATTTAATATTTTCCATACAGTTAAAAAGAGGACCCGGCATTAATACCATTCCGCTTCCTCCGCCGTACGGAGCATCATCGCAGCGCTTAAATTTGTCTTCCGAATAATTTCTAAGATCGTATATATCCGTTTTTATTACACCTGAGTTTATCGCCTTGCCCAGAAGTGAAGACTTCAAAGGCGAATCAAAAAACGCAGGAAATAATGTCACAATTTTAAAATGCTTCACTGACTACTCTTCAAATAATCCGTCAACAGGGGAAATATCAATCCGCCCTTCTTTCAAATGTGAAACATCAACCATCGAATCAACAAACGGGAGAAGGAACTGTTTCGCTGATGAATTTTCAATCACCAGAATATCGCCTGCACCCTCAATAATATCGACTACTTTTCCGAAACAAACACCGTCACGGTAAGCCGAAGCACCTATCAAATCGCTATAATAAAATTCATCTTCAGACAGAATGTCGCGGGTTCTTTCGGCATGTTCTTTTGAAATTGCCAGAGTAAATCCTTTAAGTTTTTCTGCTGAAGTTCTGTCAGTCAAACCTTCAAATGAAACAATCGCATGATTGCCCTTCAAAAAAGAAAAAGATTCAACGATATATTCCTGAACAACAGAACCTTTTATTGCAAAAACGGCACTTCCGCGCTCAAAACGTTCGGGAATATCTGTAATAACGAATATCTTAAGTGCGCCTTTCAGCGAATGTGCGGAAAGAACTTTTGCTATTCTTATAAATTCGTGATCCAAACGTCAGTCCAGAATCTCCAAGACGACACGCTTGCCCGACTTAACGGAAGCAGCCGTCATGACAGTACGGATTGCACGGGCAATTCTGCCGTGCTTTCCGATGACTTTGCCCATATCATCCTTTGGAACTCTAAGTTCAAGAATGGTGGACTTATCACCTTCAATTTCCCTTAGTTCGACCTGATCAGGTCTGTCAACCAGGGATTTTACTATGTATTCAACAACTTCTTTGCACATAAATTCTTTCCGATAAAGGAATTAAACAAGACCTTTTCTTTTAAGGATGCCTTTTACAGTAGCCGAAGGCTGAGCGCCTTTTGCAAGCCATGCTTTTACCTTGTCATCTTCAAGACCAACCTGATTGTCTTTTGCAACCGGATTGTAAAAACCAAGGCTTTCAAGAATAGAACCGTCTCTGCGGGTTCTTTCATCAATTGCAACTATCTTATAATAAGGTCTTTTTTTTGCACCTGCTCTCTGTAAACGAATTTTTACCACTAAATCCTCCTAAATCCACTAATGGATGATTATTTTGCC
>JAKJGA010000220.1 GCA_022704645.1 Spirochaetota bacterium | reverse complement strand
TCAGTTGAATACTGTCATTGTGCAAATCATTTAATTTTCCAAAAAGAATTACAATTACTACATTGATAATATTTTCTATTTAACGGTATCGGCAAGAAAAATAAAAGCGATACTAATAACGATAATACCGGACGCGGCTTTTTTGTTGTCTCAATATTTATACATCCGCATTTTGGACATTTCTTTTCTCTGTTTTTTGTATAAACCTGACTATTAGTTATTGTTTGATTTTTCAGGAATTCTTCAGTTATAATTTTTTTTGCCATCTCAAAATCATTATCATCAACACTAATTTTAGTTCCGCCAATCGCAATAGCATAATGAGGTAAAATACTCGACATGCATTCATCAGAAATAAAATATTCTATATTTTTATTTTCCAAGATACCTTGAACAATGATCAACTCATCAATACTCGAAGACGAAAATACAAATTTCATTTTTCCTCATTACGTTATTTCTTAGTAATATCTGATTCCGCGAATTAAACAAATAAATATACTCTCAACTGCTGACTAAACACCGGCAGTCACACAAAACTTCCTACCACAAAAATTACTGCTGTCAATATTAAAACTTTTAAAACCAAATCATATAACTCAGTAATCAGACCATGAGGTTTTCTTATAAAAATCACAGACATTTATACAATCATATTCTGAAGTACTGCTTTGACACTCGGAAGTGTCTCTTTCACTCTCCGAAGTGTATCATTCACATAATTGAGTGTAGATTTGACATAATCGATTGTCGTTTCGACATAATTGTTTATCTCAAAGACATAATCTATCAAATATATTCTTTTTTTTGCAAACTGAAACAAAATCAGTTATGCGTTTACTGAGCCAAGCGAACAAAACGCGTAATTATATTATAAAATGAATGAATCTGACAAAATCCAAAGTGCGCAAAGCACTTCAAATCAAGATGAATGAAACCTACAATAACTAAAACATCTGCAGAAGGCAGATACCAAATAAGCTGAGCTTTCGCAATCCTCCGAAGGAGGTGCGAAAGTTCTGTCGCGAAAAGCCCCGCGCAGCGGAGCCCTTTTCCAATCGTACACGGATGTACGTAAGTCCGAGTGCCCACGGATGGATTAGCGCTCGGATAACGTCCATTTCTTTTGGGCGATCAAAAGAAATGGACAAAACCGAGTAAAGGGCGTGAAACGCCCTTTGATATTATTGCATAATCTATGCGAACAAGGATTCCAAAGGCAAAGCCCTTTGAAAACCCTGCGTAGCATTATTTTTATTTCTTCCCGAAAATTCCTTTAACAGTTTCAAGAATATCAGGGGGAATCATTATAAATTTCGCATTCTGAGATTCACTGATTTTAGTGAGACCTTTTACATATTCCTGTCCGATCAAATAAACAAGAGGGTCTCCGCCGGTAGACTTAAGCGATTCGGAAACCATTCTGACAGCATTTGCTTCAGCTTCGGCAAGTCTTTCGCGTGCTTCTGCATCTCTCATAGCCGCTTCCTTTCTTGCTTCCGCTTCCAAAATCTGAGCAAGCTTAACACCCTGAGCTTCTTTTTCTGCGGCTTCTTTCTTTGCTTCCGCTTCAAGAACACGTGCGCGTCTTTCACGTTCTGCCTTCAGCTGAAGAGCCATCGCCTTGGCAAGTTCTGCCGGAGGCGCAATATCTTTAAGTTCAACACGCGTGATTTTAGTTCCCCACGAATCCGTAGCGTCATCAAGAACAACAAGAAGTTCTTTATTTATTTTTTCACGCAGTGATAGTGATTCATCAAGAGTCATTTTTCCCATTATCGAACGAAGTGTTGTCTGGGCAAGATTCATTATCGCCCATTCAAGATCCTGAATTCCGTAAAAGGATTTATAAGGATCCATTACCTTAAAGTAAACCACTCCGTCAACTTCAAGTATCGCGTTATCAGAAGTGATTATTCCCTGGCGGGGCATATCAAGAACACGCTCACGGATATCCACTTTTTTAGAAATTTTCGATAGAAGCGGATTAATAAGATTTAAACCGGGATTCAAAGTTGCCACGTATTTCCCTAGTCTTTCAACAACCCAGTTTTCTGCCTGCGGTACAACACGCACGCATTTAAAAAAAATGACAATAGCAAAAAACCCAAGTGCTACAATAAGAACTTTCTCCATTATTTACCTCCATTTACTTTTTTCACAAGAAGCTTTATTCCGCGGGATTCAAGAACCTCAACCTCTGAACCTTCAGGAATTGATTCTTCAGATTCAGCCTGCCAGATTTTCAAACTGTGATAGACAGAATACAATTCAACCTCGCCCGAACGATGAGGTTCGATAGCAGTTTTTGCAATTCCGCGCAATTTTAATAATGTCGGATCACGCGATTCGTCAGTTAAATTTTTACCAAAATGTTTCTTGAAATACAAATGCCATAAAAGAAGAAAAAGAAGTGAAGAACACAGAAATATTATCCAGGGAAATGTTCCGTCTGAGGGAACGCCGGCAAAAACGCAAATTGAAGTAATTACGGCACCGACACCGAACCAGAAAATAACAAATCCCGGAACTAAAATTTCCAACGCAATAATAATCAGTCCGGCAGCAAGCCAGAGTAAAGCTGGAGAAGGCATAACACACTCCATAATTATGATTTTATATTCTATAAATTAACATTTATATATCAAGAAAAAAAAATTCCGGCAAATAAAAACTCAAAAGAAATGATATAATAAATAAATATATATTGAACGGCAAATAACCTTTATTACTCTTGATAAAAGCCTAAATCGCCTCATACTTTCAATCGGCCGCCTTCTACAACCGATACATTATTCTATCTTCATTTTTTTTCAGTCTACGTATTCTCCACGATGCGGGTTTCGCCTGATTATGTTATCATCAACAATAAATAAGGAGTTTTAATATGAAGAAAAAAATTCAACAGACTATTATCATGGTATTAA
>JAKJGA010000219.1 GCA_022704645.1 Spirochaetota bacterium | reverse complement strand
CTCCTCTGACGAAAAAGTCTTTTCATAAAAAGATTGTTGCGGACGGTGATGTTACGCATTATCTTATAAGTCAGGGTATTGATGATTTCGAATATCTTTTAATTGAGTTTCCGGCAGGTTCAACAACAGGAACAGAACCGTATTCTCATGAGGGTTATGAATGCGCCTACCTGATAAAAGGAAAGCTGACGATTGAACTCGACGGTTCACGTTATGATATGGAAGAGGGAGATTCGATTTCATTTGAATCTCATAAGAATCATAGAGTAATTAATAATTCTGCGGAAAAAGCTGTCGTTCTATGGGTTGACAGCAAACCGTGGTTTTTTTCACACAGATAAGGAGATTATATGGATAAAAACAGAAAAATTCTGGTGGCTATTTTGGTTTTTCTACTGATGTCGATGGTATTATCGCTTGTTCAGATTAATACCTCGATGCAGAGGAAAACTTCAGCTTCATCTTCAAATATTTCCATCAGTGCAGCTCAGGGAGTCGGTGTTGTAAGAGTTTCAGGAGTGATAAGTTCGGACACTGAGGGACATTTCGCTTCAATGTCAATGCATGAAGCCGTTATAGCGCGAATCGACCAGCTTGCAGCTGATGATAATATCAAAGCAGTTGTTCTGAGAGTCGATTCTCCCGGTGGAACTGTTGCAGCTACTCAGGAAATATTTCAGAAGCTTATGGAGCTTCGTCAGAAAAAACCTCTTGTGGTATCCATGGGAGACATGGCGGCTTCAGGCGGATATTATATTTCGTCAGCTGCTAATCATATTTTTGCCAATCAGGGAACAATGACAGGTTCAATCGGTGTTATTATCGCAGCTCCCAACTTTAAGGGACTTTTTGAAAAGCTCGGCATAAAAATGAATGTGATAAAAAGCGGGAAATACAAGGATATACTTTCTTCTTCGCGTGATCTTTCAGATGAAGAAAAAGCTCTTCTTCAGGATTTGATTGATAACTGTTACAATCAGTTTATTAAAGATGTTTCTCTCGGAAGAAATATTCCGATTGATGATTTTAAACAGTATGCAGACGGAAGGGTTTTTACAGGTTCAAGAGGAGTTGAAATGAAACTCGTTGATTCGGTCGGTACATTTCAGGACGCTGTAAAAAAAGCGAAAGAACTCGCTAAGCTTCCATCTGACGCGCCGCTTTATGACGAGAATTCTTCTGCGCTTGATCGTATATTCGGAGGGATGGGATCTTTTTTCGGAAAAAATCCGCTTGGTTCGATTACTGAAAATCACGGGCTGATAGAATACAGGTATGTGCCATGAGTTTTAAAGAAAATTTAAAATCGCTTGTCTGGGCTGATTATATTTCAGCCCTTATAATGGATCCGAGACTTTTCGCAGTTAAGATTTCAGAGTCAAAACGCAGAATTCTGCCGTCATCGTTAATGATTTCATTTCTTGCGTTGTTCTCTGTTTTATTGTCTTTATCAATTCTTCTTCCGCAGAGTGAATTTTTTTATTACAAAATTTCTTATGGATTAGTTCTCGGATATATAATTCTTTTAGCAGTATTATTTGTTTTTGCGCTTTCCGCTGATTTTGTTTTTCAGTATCTGGGTTTTCCGGGAAAGGGTGCGCGTATTTTCTCGGTATTGAATTATTCTCTGTTTCCTTTCATATTTATTCTTCCGGGAGTCGTGATTTTTAATTCAATTGAACTGGCTCCGGTTGCTGTTTTGGCGCTTGCAGTGTTTGTGATTGCAGCAATGATTTATTCGGTTTATTTTCTTGTTTCGGTTCTTTCAGAAATGAATTCCGCGCCGGTACTTACTGCTCTTGCGGCTGTTTTTGTTCCGCTTATTGCTCTTTCTATTGCCGGAGTATTGTGCTTTATTTCGATTTTAGGGGTTTTTTACGGATTTATAGTGAATCTCTGATAATAAAAAAGCCGGTTATTAACCGGCTTTTTGTTACACGGCTTTCTGAACTTTGCCGGAACGGATGCAGCGTGTGCAAACATGTTTGCGGACAACCTGCTTGTCTTCGATCACGCGGATTTTCTTGACATTCGGCTTCCAGAGAGTGTTAGTCTTTCTGTTTGAATGGCTCACATTGTGACCAAACTGAACGCCTTTACCGCATATATCGCATTTAGCCATAAACTTCTCCGATAGTAAAAACTTTGTAGACATCCTTTCTATTGCGCATTCTTATTGCAACAATTTTATTTTAAACAATTTGAAAAACGGGTTTGCCGATATATGTTCACCCGCCGGAGGAAAATTCATGGAAGAAGCCAAAGTCAAGTATCTCGTTTTTGATATCGAGTCGGTTCCCGATACCGATTTGATTAAATCAGTCAAGTTTCCGGGTGAAAATATCAGCGGAGATGAGGCCGTTGAAAAATTTCAGGAAGAAATACTGAAAATTACCGGCGGAACGAGCAATTTCATACCGGCGACGTTTCAGATCCCAGTTTCACTTGTTGTTGCAAAGGTTGATGAGAATTTCCGCCTTATCGAAATTGTTTCAATGGATGAACCGAATTACCGGACTGAGGAAATTACAAGACGTTTCTGGTACGGAATTGAGTCTCTTTATAAAGATGCGACTATTGTAACATTTAACGGAAGAGGATTTGATGTACCTTTAATGGAATTCTGTGCCTATAAAATCGGAATATCCGCTAAAAGGCATTTTTCCGATAAGGGCGGAACACGTTACAGAAACGGCGCCCGTCACATAGACATGCAGGAGTATATGTCGAATAATCACGCCGTTAAGCTTGCAGGCGGACTGAATGTGCTTGCGAAGATGATTGGATGCCCGGGCAAAATGGACACGAAGGGAAGCGAGGTACATGAACTTTATAAGGCTGGAAAAATCGAGGATATAAATGACTACTGTATCTGCGACGTTCTTGATACATATTTTATTTTTGTGAGAAGCCGTGTTCTTTGCGGAGA
>JAKJGA010000218.1 GCA_022704645.1 Spirochaetota bacterium | reverse complement strand
GCGGAAGAAAATTGTCCAACGGATTTCTATTTCCCGGCGCACAAAAATATATTTCTTGACTTAAACTTTACTCAAAATAATCTGAGCTCGTTTAATGAACAGTCAATGGAAATTGTGAAAAAGCAGTTATCGGAGCAGGGTTTTAATGAGAAGTAAGAAAACTAATTATTTGCAGGTGTGTATTCTTATTACCGGTCTTCTTTTTGTGCTGGTAGGGCTTGTTTTCTTTATCAGCCCTGCACTTTTGGGTAAATGCATGTCCATTGATGTCGGAGAAGATTGGATCAGCCAGATGCGCCTTGATGAATTTCTGGTATTGATTACGGTTTTTGCGCAATCAATTTCCCTTCTAATGTTTTTTGCAGGCATTTCTATGGTAATGCCGCTTTTTGATCCTCTCAAATACAGGGCGCTTGTTTATTTTTTCGGGGTTTTTTTCCCGGTATCTGCTTCTTTATTTGCGGCTTTTAAGTATCTGTTTTCTGAAGAAAAACAGACTTCAGCGCTTATTTTAAGTTTATTCTTTTTATCGATAGCAGTTTTGAACATTTCCGGTCTTTTTCTAACTAAGAAAGATGCGGCGATGGGAGTAGAATGAAATTATTTGCTTGAAATAATGCTTTTTATGTGAATATAATTTTGTGTGCACAGTTTCGGAGGATTTATGGGCTTGAAGACCAACAAAGTTGATAATGTAATTGTAATATATCTTAATGGCAGACTTGACGTCCATTTGTCAGCCGATATTGAAAAAGGAATTAACCAGATAATAAAAGAAGAGCCGGAGTGCCACCTTCTTTTAAATCTTGAGGAAGTCGAATATATGAGCAGTTCGGGACTTAGAATATTCGTTTCAACAATGAGAATTCTCAAAGACAATAAAAAGAAACTTAAGCTTTGCAATATCAATACTGCAGTTAAAAAGATTTTCGAAGTTGTTGAGCTTATGGAAATGTTCGACATATATGATTCGGAGGAAGCTGCCCTGCAGGCTTTTTCAGAATAGTATAATGCCGCCGGGACGGACGCTTTTATGATGGTTTTTTTCTTTATAGGCGCGGTTATTGTTCTTGGCGGTTATATTTATTACAGCCGTTTTCTGTCCAAAAAACTTGATCCTGCAAAAAGAGCCGAAGAATTCATTAAAACAAACCGCATTCGTGATGCAGTTTACGAATACCGGAAACTTATAGATGCAAATCCGTTCGATTTTATTTCCCATTTCCGTCTTGCCGAAATTCATATGTCGCTCGGCGAATATGATGATGCTGCAAAACACTACACTCAGGTTCTAGAAATAAATAAATTCAATCTGGAAGTTTCTAAGATTAAAATCGAGAAAAATCTCGCGAAGATATTTTTGAGCCGCGATGACCTCGAAAATTCATTCAGATACTATTCTGATATTCAGAAGTATGAGCCTTCAGATTATGATTCTCTTTATTATTGCGCATTTATTGCTCTCGGTCAGGAAGAATATGAAATTTCCCAGCGTTATTTCGATCTTCTAGTCCGTGCGAAACAGCCTGATTTTGAAACTGCTTTCGGAGCAGGAATGTGTTCATATCAAAATCAGAAAACGGCGGATGCTATCGGTTATTTTAAAACAGCGATGGAAAAAAATCCCGAATCTGATATAGCTTCTCTTGCAATGGCTTTTGCGCAAAGGCGTAAACGTGATTTTAAAAAAGCACAGTCTTTGGTAGAAAAGCTTGTGGCTAAGATATCAGATCCTTCCATATTATTTGTTTTGATGCGTCTGGATGCTGTTCTTCACAGCCATTTAAAGAAACATAAAGAAGCGGTCTCGAAATTTGAAGCACTGCTAAATTACTGCAGAAAAAATTCGATGAAAGAAGAGGAAATTACTGTTCTTTATGATCTCGGGTTTGCATGTCTTTTTGACGAGCAGGCAAACAAGGCATATGATTACTGGAATAAACTTGCAGAAATTGACAGAAATTACAGAAATATTCAATCGTATATTACTGAATTGAGAAAAGAAATGAATGATTCTTCAGGATTTCAGAAGGGAGAAAATTCGGTTTTTGAAAGAACAACAACATGGATTGAAGAAGCTTTTCCTCAGAATTTTTTATGGAATATCTGCGGCCTTAAGGCTGATAATAAATTTGATTTGAGATCAATAGCTTCAATAGCGAAATCTTCGTCTGAGAAATTGTCTGAAGGTTCAGATTTCATGTTTGTAGATAATCTTACTGAAAAATACTGTGCTTTGGACGGAGAAAAATTCAGAATAGTTTCAGGAAGAATTCTTGAAAAACTCGGATTCCGGGTAACGGAGTTCTTGACGACATATAAGGAAAATGACGGAGTAGATATTCTTGCAACTGAACGTTCTACCGGGAATAAGGCTCTGGTATGGGTTAGAAGATGGCGTAAAACTAAAATTGGCGAAATACCTTTACGTAATTTTGCCCAGGCTATCAATGACAATAAGGCGAGAACCGGTATTTTTATCACAACCGCGCCTTTTACAGAAGGCGCAAATTCAGCGCTTGAGAAGCTTTCAAAAGTCCGTGTCGTCAGTGAGGAAGAATTAAATACTCTATTACAGGGAGTTATTGATGTTTGAGGCCGATATTAGTGATGTTGTTTATGATGAAGAATATAAAATTTCCAGACCTTATAATCAAAATCTTTCAATTTCAATAAAAAGAAGCGGACTTGCCAATCCTCTTATACTAATAGAAAATGGCTCATCTTTTAGAATTTTATCAGGACATAACCGTTTTATGGCAATGCGTGATGCTTCTATTGCGAAGTTCATAGCTGTTAAAACCGTTAGTATTCATGAAGAATTCAGAAAAGAAATTATAAAGAAAAATTATTCAGGGTTGCTTTCTTTTTCAGGAAAACTGAAAGCATGTAAATATTTTTATTCCGATACAGATTTAATGAATGAACTGGGAA
>JAKJGA010000217.1 GCA_022704645.1 Spirochaetota bacterium | reverse complement strand
TTGCCTCTGAATATTTTTTGTAGTATGAAAGAAATTTTGCACAATCAGTTGAAGGCACTTCTCCGCCGTGAGAACAGATTCCCTTTTCAGAAAGATAGGAGAAATATTCGCTTCCGCAAAGTTCTTTAGAAGTTTTTCCGATCAAATAAACCGCGTCTCCTTCCGCTTTAAAATCAATTGTCTGGGCTTTTCTTACATCATCGCAAACTGCAATTGAAGAAATCAGCAATGTTGGAAGCGCTGATATTTTCACTTCATTAAAAGATGAATCATAACCCTTGAAATCATTGAACATACTGTCCTTACCGGAAACAAAAGGCGCATTATAGGCAATTGCCGCGTCATAGCATCCTTTTGCAGCTTCTTTAAGCTGACCGAGACGTGAAGGATTAAGCGAATCACACCAGCAGAAATTATCGAGTATGGCTATTTTATCGATATTAGCACCGGAAGCAAGAGCATTTCTGAATGCCGTATCAATCGACGCAAGTGCCATTCTGTAAGGATTATGATCGGAATATGAAGGATACATTCCCTGCGACAAAACAACACCTTTATACGAATCAAAAAGCGGTTTAATTACACTTGTGTTTGAATTAACTCTGCCCTTACCCTGAAGAGGCTTGGTACAGCTGTTTGACAATACTTCGTGGTCAAACTGTTTTGAGATAAATTCAAATGATGACATATTAAGTCTTCCGAGCATTTCTTTAAGAAGAGTTCCCTGCTCAGGTTCTGAATATACGGGATGAGGATTCGAACATTTTTCAGTAACCGATGAAAGAATTTTCCGGGGCAGACCGTTATGCAGAAAATCCATATCAAGATCAAAAATTACTTCACCTTTGTATTTCACAATTGCGCGCGAAGAATCATTGAATGTTCCGATGACTGTCGCCTCAACACCGCGCGATTTAAACAAATCAATAAGCTTTTCGGCTTTATCAGGTGAACATGAAAAAGTCATTCGTTCCTGCGATTCGCTCACCCATATCTGCCATGGAGCAAGACCCGGATATTTTAGAGGCACTTTTTCGAGATCAACAACGAAACCGCCGGACTCTTTTGCCATTTCAGCAACAGAGCACGAGATTCCGCCCGCGCCGTTATCAGTTATCGAATTATAAAGATCCATTCCGCGTGCTTCTTTAACAATCGCGTCACTCATTTTTTTCTGTGTAATCGGATCACCGATCTGTACGGCTCCGGCAGGCGAACCTTCACTCAATGCTTCTGATGAAAAAGTCGCTCCATGAATTCCGTCAAGACCGACTCTTCCGCCGGCTACCACTATCAAATCACCGTTTTGAGCTTTTTTAACATGCGACGGTTTTCCATTTATCTTTTTAGGGAGAAGACCAACCGTTCCGACGAACACAAGAGGTTTTCCCTTATAGCTTTTATCGAAATAAACAAATCCCTGCGGAGTCGGAATACCGGATGTGTTTCCGCCGGAATTTACTCCCGAAACTACTCCTTCCATTATTCTTCTTGGCGAAAGCATTTTACTCGATTTATCTTTTGATCTGTAAATAGGATCATTATCTTCAGGATCGGCAAGGCAGAATCCGTAACGGTTTGCTATCGGAAGCGCTCCGAGACCGAATCCCATTTCATCGCGGTTTACACCGACTATTCCTGTGATTGAACCTCCGAAAGGATCAAGCGCGGACGGAGAATTATGCGTTTCAACTTTATCCGAAACCATATAGTTTTCATCAAATTCAATTCCGCCGGCATTATCTTCAAATATAGAAATACAGAAATTATCGCCACGGCGTTTTATGATTTCCATTGTCGCGGCTCTGATATATTTCTTGAATACTCCGTCTTTCTCTCCGTCTATTTCAGCAGAAAAAATAGTATGCTTGCAGTGCTCGCTCCATGTCTGTGCAATGGCCTCAAGCTCGATATCGCGCGGCATTCTTTTCTCAACTTTCAGAAAATAATCCCTCACGGCATGCATCGATGGAAGATCAAGAGCAAGAGGTCCGCGGAAACCGCGTTCATCTTCTATTCCCATCTTCCCGAGTTTTGAAAGATATTCATCGTCATCAATTATTTTAACTTCATCGGCGGAAGCATGTTCTTTAACATGAACAATCGGAAGATCGACACCGAATCCGCCGTTTTTTTCATAATCGCTTTTAGAAAATATTTTGGTTCGGTTTATAAGAGGATTGGACAATTCAGCAGAAATCATTTCAGCGGAATTTCCATCAGTTCCCTTGATAAAAAAAGTAACTGCTGAAAAAAATGATTTTTCACGGTCAAATTCTTTCTTGAAAAGATCTTCTGCTATTTCACGGACTGTATGAGCCACATTATCCGTAACTCCCGGAAGAAAACCGATTTCGAGCGCAAAATCAAAATTATTAAGGACATATGGTTTATCTATAACAAACTGCTGTGTTACCCTGTTCGTAAGAGCTGCTGAAAGCTTTTCGGCTTCTTCCGCAGACAAAGACGCGTTAACAATATAAGAGTCAGAAACATATATCTTTTCAACGGCATAACCGTAAGAATTCAGCCTTTTTTTCAGAGCCTCACCGCGGTAATCTTTTCCTTTTGAAAAAACATCAATACGGAAAACCGAATCTTTCATAGCAACCTCAAGTAGTTATTAATATTTCCATGCCGGACTTCCTTAAAGCGTGAAGCGGCTTCATTTTTTTAACAGGTATCTGCGGATAGCAGTAATTTCGCATGGTATCTTTCATAGCTCGATATTATGAGTAATTTTACACCTTTTTGTGTCAAGGAATAAAGTCGGGAAATCAATACCGGAAAAGCTAACTGATCCTCTTTTAACTCAATTTTCTTGCTTTTTTAAATATCATAACTTATAATGTAGACTCGCGTTGAGACAAAAACAAATTAACCGGCGGTTATGGAAAAATATAATTCCGACATTACCATACTTATAATTTCAAA
>JAKJGA010000216.1 GCA_022704645.1 Spirochaetota bacterium | reverse complement strand
AAAGAAAAAATTACCGTTGAAAAAGAAAGAATATAAGAAACAGGAGTATGCCATGTAATAACACCGGTAACAAGAAGAATCAAAGCTCCTATCAGCAGAAATAAAACAGATGTTTCTCCGATACATCCGCCGACATCTCCGAAGAATAATGACTTCAGCATGGAATTGGAAAATAATACTGAATGCAGACTCGAAACATCAAGGCCGGACTCGGCAAGTTTTACCGCGCCTTCCTTAAGTGCACCAAGCGGTGTCGCCCCGGTAATTATAGTAAATGCCTGATCGGAAATCCCTGTATTGACAACAGAGCCCGAGAGCACATTTCCGTCTGAAAACTGGTGCCACTTCGATGTCATATGCCCCGGCCACGAAAGCATCAAAAAAGCTCGTGCCGCGAGAGCCGGATTCCAGATATTGAAACCCAAACCTCCGAAAATTTCTTTAACTATTATAATTGCGAAGAATGAACCGAGCGCCGCCATCCACAGAGGAAATTCCGGAGACAGATTCATGGCAAGAAGAAGCCCCGTGATTACTGCCGCACCGTTATGAACTGTTACCGAACGCTTCAGCAAAACACGTATTAAAAACTCAGCAAAAACCGCAGATGCCACACAGGTGATAATTACCAAAAGCGCGCGAAGACCGTTAAGATAAACACCGTATGATGCAGCCGGAATCAATGCAAAAACTACAAGCCACATCACATGAGAAATAGAGTGCCCCGCCCGTATATGGGGAGCGGAAGAGAGAATCATTTTATTTTGTTCTTTAATATCGGCCATAGAAAGCTCCGGTTATTTTTTGCTTCTTACATACTGCTGAGCAATTTTTATAAAATGCGTGAGCGGACGTTTGGAAGGACATACATAAGCACAAGATCCGCAAAGCATACAGTCAAGAGGACTAAGAGACTGATAGAAATCAGTTTTCCCCTTTTCTACAGCATTGCCCAATTCATAAGGCATCAGTCCGCAAGGACATATATGAACGCAATTGCCGCATCTGATGCACGGATAAAAATCATCATTGCCTGCCTCTTTTTTAGAGAGAAAGAGCACACCATTTGTTCCCTTTATAACAGGATAATCAGTAGAAGGAAGAGGAAAACCGCACATCGGTCCGCCGAGAAGAACCTTCGCAGGTTCTTCAGTCAGCCCGCCGCATTCCTCGATAATATCGGAGATGAGCGAGCCGATTTTAATCTTATAATTTCCGGGTTTTTTTACTATCGAACCAGTGACAGTAATAAATCTTTCAATCAAAGGTTTTCCGAAACAGACTGCCTGATAGACGGCAAAAGCAGTTCCGACGTTTTGAACAATTACACCGGCGTCCATCGGAAGCTTTCCGGAAGGAACCTGACGCCCCGCAAGTGTTTCAATCAGCTGTTTTTCCGAACCCTGCGGATACTTCGTCTTCATTTTTTTTACAGAAATCCGCTTATCAGAGGAAACTGCATTTTTCAATGCTTTATATGCATTCTTTTTATTGTCTTCAATTCCGATTACGCATTTGTCGACAGAAACCGACTTCATCAAAAGAGTGCAGCCCGCAATAATCTCTTCGGCATAATTGCGGCAAAGCATATCATCTACTGCAAGATACGGTTCGCACTCCGCTGCATTTATAATGAGTGTATCAATTTTCTTATCTGAAGGGGGATTCAATTTTACGAATGTCGGAAACGCTGCCCCGCCCATTCCGACAATTCCCGCAGAAGCAACCTTTTCCTTTATTTCCTCAGCCGAAAACGAGGAAATATCTTTCTTCTCGGAAAAGCTGTCCGAGCTGAAACTGCCCTCGGCTTCAATAACGACGCAAAGTCCTTTTTCTGAATACGGAGTGGGATAAAAACCTATATCTGTAACACGTCCCGGGATGGAAGCGTGAACATTGGCGCTGAAAAGACCATCAGCCTTTCCTATCAATTCGCCTTCTTTTACAAACTGATCTTTTTCTACAACTGGAATAGCAGGTTTTCCCGTATGCTGCTGCATCGGAATTCTGCAAAGATGCGGTATAGAGAGATTCTCAAACGGAACCCCCGCAGTAATTTTCATCTGCGGGGGATGTATTCCCCCCCGAAAGGTGGAAGTAAACATATTACATGTCCTTAGTTGAGTAAATTTCGTCTTTTATCGGAAGCTCTTTTCTGAGGTTCTTGATATAAGGAAAAAGTTCGCCGGCTTCTGCATAACCGTCGCAATCATCGACGATTCTTCTCGCTACTGTGAAATACTTATAAAGTTTTTCCTCACCGCTGCGTTTTGCCCATTTCTTCTTAACACATTTAACGCGAAGAACATATTTGTCCTGTTCAGTTTCCGACTGGCGGATAACGATACAGCTCAGGCAATTCGCGCAAAACAGCTTTTCTTTAGCCATTATCTATCTCCTAAAAAATATCAGTTCTGGGGATTTTTTTACTATTACCATAAAAAAGAGAGATTATCATGTGTAAAGCATTTTTTGAGAGGCATCCACGGGCTAAAACCGTTTGAACCCGCAGATAACCTGACGAAAAACCTAAAATTTCATTGAAAAGTCAAAAGCCTTAACAGAATGAGTAAGCGCCCCTATGGAAACATAATCAACATCAAGATCCTTAAGGTTTTCAAGTTTTGCTTCATCCATGTTGCCGGAAAGCTCTATTTTGGCTTTTTTATTTATCAGCCTGACCGCTTCTTTCATGGTACTCTTATCCATGTTATCAAGCATAATAACATCAGGATTACATCCGACAGCTTCAGTGACCTCATCAAGAGTGGAAGTTTCCACTTCAATTTTATACAGACTGCCCCACTTTTCACGCACCTTTGCAACGGCAGAAGTAATCGAACCGGCCGCAGCAATATGATTATCCTTTATAAGAACCATATCGAATAATCCGATACGGTGATTCTCTCCTCCGCCTGTTTTAACAGAATACTTGTCAATAAGACGGAG
>JAKJGA010000215.1 GCA_022704645.1 Spirochaetota bacterium | reverse complement strand
AATAACGGAATTGATGTTGATATCGATTCAATTTTCGACTGTCAGGTAAAAAGAATTCACGAATATAAACGTCAGCTTCTAAACGTTCTTCATGTGATTACATATTATAACAGAATAAAAGATAATCCGGGCAAGAAATTTGTTCCTCGAACTGTTATTTTTTCAGGTAAGTCGGCTCCTGGTTATCATCAGGCTAAACTTATCATTAAGCTTATCAATTCAGTGGCTGACGTGGTAAACAATGATCCTGAAGTAAATAAATATTTGAAGGTTGTTTTTATTGCTAACTATTCGGTATCTATTGCGGAGAAACTGATTCCTGCTGCTGATCTTTCTGAACAAATTTCAACGGCCGGAATGGAAGCCTCCGGTACCGGTAATATGAAATTTGCTTTGAACGGAGCTCTCACAATCGGAACTCTTGACGGAGCGAATGTAGAGATTAAAGAAGAGGTCGGTGACGAGAATATTTTCATTTTCGGTTTGAAAGACGATGAAGTCACTAATCTTAAATATTCAGGATACAATCCGCGCGAATATTATCATAAAAACGGAGAGCTCAGAAGAGTGCTTGATATGATTGAAAGCGGATTCTTTTCGCCTTCGCTTCCGACATTGTTTAAGCCGATTGTCGATTCTCTTCTTAATTTCGGCGACCAATACATGCTTATGGCGGATTACGAAGCCTATATCGCAAAGCAGTTTGAAGTGGCTGCAACTTTTCTTGATTCAGAAAAATGGCTGACTATGGCAATCTATAATGTTGCCCGCATGGGTAAATTTTCGACTGATAGAACCATAAAGGAATATGCCGAAGACATTTGGCACATCAAGCCATTGGAAATTAAGATCAACTGATAGATGAACCAGCTTCTTTTATTTGAAGAGGATCTTGTTTCGGAAAGCGCCGCACTGATAAAAGGACGGCGCTTTCTGCACATGAAAGAGATTTTAAAAAATGCTGAAGGCGATTCTCTCAGGGTCGGGCTAAAAGACGGAAAGAGCGGAATTGCCGAAGTAGTATCGATGGGTGAAGATCATGCTGAAATTTCATTTAATCTGAAAGACTCACCTCCGCCGGCTCTTGATGTTGTACTCGTTCTTGCGTTATGCAGGCCGAAATCTATGAAAAGAGCATTGTATTATGCTGTCTCCATGGGAGTTAAAGAGATTCATATAATACGCAGTTACAGAGTTGATAAAAGTTATTTTCTTTCGCCGGTAATATCTGATGAAGGAATTTCGGAAACATCGCTTCTTGCGCTTGAACAGTGCCGAGATACTATTTTCCCTGTTGTTCGGATTCATAAACTTTTTAAACCCTTCGCGGAGGATATACTTCCTCTTATTTCTGCGGGAAAAAATAAAATTCTCTGTCATCCATATTCAGCACTCCCATTTCCGGATTCTGTATCAGGAGAAAGCGTAATTATTATAGGCCCTGACGGCGGATTTATTCAATATGAAATTGACCTATTGAGGGGGATTTGTTTCGATTGTTATTCAATGGGAGAAAGAATTCTGCGCACTGAAAACGCTGTTGCAGCTGTTCTGTCAAAATTTAGCTGAGGTTTTAATGAAGATAGCGGTTCATAATGGAAAATTTCACGCAGATGATGTATTTGCGTGTGCCATAGCCCGGATGATATATCCATCCTGCGATATAATTAGAACAAGAGACGAGATTGAACTTTCTGCTGTTGATATGCGTATAGATGTCGGAGGGAAAAACAATCCGGAGACTAATGATTTTGATCATCACATGAAAGGCGGGGCAGGCGAGAGAACTAATGGTGTTCCTTATGCCGCATGCGGGCTGATGTGGAAACATTTCGGAAAACAAATCGCCGCAAATGATTTTGTATGGAATTATGTTGATCAGAAACTCATTCAGACGATAGATGCACTTGACTGCGGTGTAGTATCTCAGGAAGCAAGAAAAATATATTCAGCTGCTGATGTTTTCGATTCGTTTAATTCAACTTGGAATGAAGAAGAGACAGATGAGAAATTTTTCTCTATAATTGATTTTGCCGGTCTGGTAATAAAAAATGAAATAGCAAGGGCTAAATCCGTGCTTGCAGCTGAGGAAATTGTCCGTGATGCCGTTAAAGAATATACCGGTAAAAAATATCTCGTACTTCCGGTTTTCTGTCCTTGGCAGAAGATTGTATCTGAAGAAACTGATTTTCTTTATGTAATTTTTCCGGATAAAAATAATCCTTCATATCGCGTGAGAGCTGTTCCAGTAGAGGATGAATCGTTTGAAGTAAAGAAAAAGTTCCCTGAAAAATGGTCTGGTCTTCGAGATGCTGAACTTGCTTCGATGTGCGGAGTTCCGGATGCTCTTTTTTGTCATCCGGCTCTATTTATAGCCGGAGCTCTTACTCTTGAAGGTGCTGTAGCCATGGCAGACAAAGCCGCCATGGCTTAGAATTTACTCTTTATAATTATCAGAAATAATTTTTTTTATTTCTTCTATTACTTCAATTACGTAAGGATCAACACTGTTTTTGCAGAAGACACCTGTTTTAATAACCGGAATTAGATTATATTCTCCGACAATTCTGTAGTGAACTTCAAAAGCTGCATCTTTGCCAAGTATTCCGTTGTCGGAATATGAAAATACAAGTCGGTTTTTGCGTGTATCGTCGGCATCAGTAACAGCAATTCTGTATCCTCTTTTGTTTTTTGATACTTTTACCATACGTGTTGCGCGTTCTTCCATTACTTTTTTGAGGAAATGAATTCCTTCGGGATTGGATCTAAGACCTGAGTCAGAATTTCCTGCGAAGATATCTTTTTTCATCTGCAGGAATTTCTCTTTTGTAATATGCTCGGAAGGTTTTGGATACTCACTGAATTTTTTCTGTTCGTAATCCCATGTGCTTACAGCGTCAACTACTCCATCGGCATTATTATCGGTAATCAATGTGATTTTATTTTCGC
>JAKJGA010000214.1 GCA_022704645.1 Spirochaetota bacterium | reverse complement strand
GCAGCGAAGCAAATCCAGAAAAAGCTGTGTCCGGTGGTAATCTGATAGAAAAGAGTTGAGATAATCCATGCCAGAACTGTAAGATAAGCAGCTACTCCGAAAGCGAATTTGAGACTGGTTTCCCTTTTTATAGCTCCGAAAGCTGCTACGCATGGAAAATATATTAAAACGAAAAGAAGATAGGCATAGGCCTGCATATTTCCTTTAGAGAAATTATTTCTCATTGAGGTGAAAATTCCTTCATCAGTTTCAAGTTCTTCAGCTGCGTTTTTTTCGTCAGATGCGGTTTCAAGACTGCCAAGTCCAAGCGGATCTGATAGAGAGTCGAATACGCCTGAGAGATTATCAGGAATGCTTGTAACAGCCTCTTTTAGAGAGCCAGATATAGATGATTCTTCTTCGGTTTCAGGTGATATCTCGGAATTATCAGAGACGATTTCAGATGATTCATCAAGAGGTTTTTCTTCCGAAGGTGTTTCGTTCGCCTCAGATGAATTTGCTGCGTAGAGTGAATTTAACGTTCCGACAACAGCTTCTTTTGCAAATATTCCTGTAAAAATACCTACCGTTGCAGGCCAGTTTTCTTCTTCGATTCCCATAGGAGAGAATACAGGTGTAATTTTTTTACTTATTGAAGATAAAACTGATTTGTCGGAATCTTCATTGCCGAAACTTCCGTCTGTTCCGATTGAATTGAGAAAAGAGAGGATTACTACAATCGTAATGATAGCAGAACCGGCTCTGAGAATAAAAAGTTTCAGCCTGTTCCATGTATGAATCATTATATGTCTGAAACGCGGAAGATGATAAGGAGGAAGTTCCATTATAAAATGTGAAGCTTCACCTTTCATAATTGTTTTCGTAAGAAGAAAACCCGTTAGAACAGATAATATTATTCCTGTAAGATAAAGTGAAAAAACCATTAATCCTGATGATGCAGGAAAGAAAGCGGCGCCGAAAAGAACATAGACCGGAAGTCTTGCTCCGCATGACATGAAAGGACTCATGAAAATTGTAAGCAATCTGTCTTTTTTTGATTCAAGGGTTCGAGTAGACATTATTGCCGGTACTGTACACCCGAATCCGACTATCATTGAAACGAATGCTTTTCCGGGTAGACCGAGAAATCTCATGAAGCGGTCAACGACGAATGCCGCTCTTGCCATATATCCCGAATCTTCAAGAATTGATAAACCGAAAAACATGGCAAAGATTATCGGAACAAATGTTGCTACGGTCTGAATACCTCCGCCTATTCCGTTAGCAAGAAAAGTTATGAGTATTTCTGAAGCTCCTGCTTTAGCGAGAAGAAGAGCGAAACCGTCTACAAAAACAGCGCCGAAAGCAATGTCAAAAAAATCAATAAAAGCTCCGCCTACACTGATCGCAAACCAGAACAGCAAATACATCACGAATAAAAAAATCGGAATTCCCAGGAAACGGTTAAGAGCAAGAGAATCAAGTTTCGAAGTGAATGAATAGCTTACACCGTTTGTTTTAATTACATCTGCTGAAATTCCATGGATAAAAGCATATCTGCTGTCGGCACTGATCATGTCGATTTTATCGCCGAGTTTTTTTTCAAGTAAGTTTACTTCTTCTGATAATTGTATTAGAGAGTTTGAATTTGTTTTATCTGAAAAGAATGATCCCTCAAGAAAACTAACAGCTTTAAATCTTGATGCCTTTTCTTTGTTGAAGTATGATTCAGTTTTGCTAATCATGTTTTCCATTTCAGCAGGATATGATATAAGGCTTTGTGAAGGGTTGATTTTTCCTATATTATCCGTTATGTAAGAGGATAATGTTTTAACATCATTCTTGTTTGTGGCGCTAATTGCTAATACGGGCACGCCGAGATGTTTGGAGAGATGTTCGGTATCAATAGTCATCTTTTTTCTGATAACAATATCCATCATATTTATAACTGCAATCACCGGAATATTCATTTCGATAAGATAAGTTGTCAGAAAAAGATTTCTTTCAAAATTTGTACCGTCGATTATATTGACAACAAGATCGGCTTCAAACGAAAGAAGATAATCTCTTGCTGCTTTTTCGTCTTCGGATGAGGCTGAAAGAGAATATATTCCGGGAAGATCAACAACCGTAATTTCTCCGTTTGGAGTTTTCATTACTCCTTCTTTCTTCTCAACAGTTACTCCCGGCCAGTTGCCTATTCTTTGATTTGCACCGGTTAAAGAGTTAAAAAGAGTTGTTTTCCCGCAGTTTGGATTTCCGGCAATAGCTATGACTTTATTACCTGTTTTTTTATCTGTCATTGTTCTGCCTCCTTAATTCTAAAATGTCAGCTTCTGCTTTGCGTAGAGAAAGTTTATATCCCCTAACGGTAAGTTCGACCGGATCACCAAGCGGTGCGGTTTTAGTAACAGTAACGACCGTTCCTTTAGTGAGACCCATTGATAAAAGTTTTTTTCTATAAGAAGAATCAGATGAATCATATCCCGTTATTTCACCGGATTCTCCGACAGAAAAATCTCTGATTTTAAACTGCATTTTACCTCCTGAATATGTTATATCTAAGATAGTTAGTTGTGTCTAACATATATGTTAGACACAACTAACTATGAGTATTTTTTGTCAAGTCAAATTGAGATTAATATTTAATTGTATGATGATTTGATGATGTTTAAGGATAAATGGAATGTATGAGATATTGAAAGACTGCGTCAGTTATTTTATATTTTGAAAATAATTGATAATATACCGGAAATCGGTATGATTTCCGGTATATTAAAATTTTATACGATCGCCCATATTGAAGGATCTGCCTGTTCATTCGGAAGTTTGGCTTCATAATGAGTTTTATTCTGTTTGCCGGAAAGATCAAATCTCTGCCATTCATTTACCTGAGGCGAACCGAAACATATATCGGCACTGATTTCATTTAAATCAAAGATAAACGACCATAGTGTTCCAAGGGTATCGGAATAATGATGGCAGGCAAC
>JAKJGA010000213.1 GCA_022704645.1 Spirochaetota bacterium | reverse complement strand
AATTTGAAGTTGTTAAGATTTAGTTATTAATTCGTATACTTGATTAATTAAAAGAAGAATAAATAAAATCAGCTTGTTTCTATTTTTTAAAGAGTTCTGAATGAGAACCTGTTCTTTCAAAAAGTATCTTGTCTGCATCGATATACTTATAAATAAGCAGCCAATCCGGAGAAATGTGGCATTCACGGCGTCCTTTGTAATTTCCAATTAATTTATGGTCTTTATATTTTGGATCTAACGGAATACCCATGACCAGCATGTGCATTACTGTTTTTATTTTTTTGAGGTCTCTTGTCCCGGATTTAATAATTGTACGGTAATCTTTTTCGAATTGAGCAGAAGTTAGAACAGTCAGCATATATCAGGATTCAATCTTGCTGAAAAAATCATCAAGAGAAGCATGAGCTGTAATATTTTTGCCATTGTCGGAATCTTGAAATGTTTGTTCAGTTATTTTGTTAGGAATATTGATTTCATCTGCGTACTTAAGAAATTGAATATAATTAAGGAGTGAAGAAGCCTTGCTGTCCGGAATACCTTCTATTTCAGAGATTATTCTCTTTTTAAGAGCAGTTTTCATACTAAACCTCGATGAATAATGAAATGTATTTTCGGAAAACATTTCGCCGTCAAAACTTTTCAAAAGATACATAAGTCATAATATATCAAACAAATGATAGCGTAAAGCTAAAATTCACTTAGTCAGTTTTATTACATTTAAAGTTAATTACAAAATAAAAAACTGAATAAAATTCAATTATTTTTTTCGACACTGTCCGCTACATTAAAAGTCTTAACGACTGCCATCATTTCTTTTGAAAGCTTTGTAAGGCTGTCGATTGATACAGAAGCCTGTTCTGTCATAGCGGTGTTAGACTGTGACAGAGAATCAAGGTCATCAGTTGATTCGCGTATCGATGCTACTCCATGATCCTGTTCTGATGTAGAGATGGCTATTTCGGATGTCATGCGGGCCATTTCTTCCATCATTCCGGCAATCTTTTTCAAGAGTTCGCCGTTGCGGTTTACATTATTGCTTCCGGTAGTGACGCGCTCAGTCATCTCGTTGATAAGGATTCCGATTTCTTTTGATGCGGTGCTGGTTCGTGTTGCCAGGTTTCTGACTTCACCTGCGACGACCGCGAATCCTCTGCCGTGTTCTCCGGCACGTGCCGCTTCTACAGCCGCATTGAGTGCTAGAAGGTTTGTCTGAAAAGATATTTCATTGATAAGTTCCAATATCTCGGTGATCCGATGATTAGATTCGTTGATTTCACTCATTACCTTGATGGTTTTTCCGGCATTAGAACTTCCTTCCGCAACCAGATTCTTGACTTCGTTTGCATAGTTTGAAGATGCCCGAGCGGATTCGGCGCTCTGTTTGATTGACACTGAGCTTTCTTCTATTGCCGCTGCTATATGCTGTACCGAGGCGCTTTGTTTTATTGAACCGTCGCTGATTTCAGAATTAACTACACCGATATCTTCGATTGATGAAGACAGCGTCTTTGCATATTTATCGATAGAAGAGACGACATTCTTGAAGTTTGAAATTGTATCATTAATGGAATGGGTTAGTTCTCCGATTTCATCATTGCGTCCCGGATCTGCTTTTATGCATAGATTCCCATGGGCAATTTCTGATAAAGATGTTTTAAGAACATCAAGTCTTTTGGTCAGAAGTTTGCGCATAAGAAGCCAGACGAGCGTGCAGAATACGATGACACTTAGAACAGATACCGCAATTGTTTTAATTACAAATGTCCCGAAAAATCCCGACTCGCGTGAATTGAGAAATGCTTTGGGAATTCCGACGAAATATATACCGGTTACCTTGCCGCTATCGTCTTTAAGCGGATCATATGCCGTATAATACGGCTCACCGAGAATCATTGCTTCGCCGACAAACTTCTGTCCATGCATTACAGGTTCATATGCAGCGCTGTCTTTGCCGAGTTTTGTGCCGACTGCACGAGAACCGTCCGTTTTTTTTATGTTGGTTAAGAGACGTCTGAAATCATCTCCGTCGAGAGCGAAAAGAGTAGCGGCAACTTCGAGATCGTTTCCTATTTTATCAACCGGTTCGAAACGTTCTTCAACCGGTTTTCCGTTTTCATCAGTCAGTGTGCTTCCGGAAAGATTCAGCGTACCGAAGTATTCCTTCAAGTATATTTTCATTGCATTGATATCACCGCTGAGTTTCGCATCGGCAGACATGCCTATGATGCCTTTCCGGTATTCTCCCAGCGAGTAAAATGACACTGCAGTTACAGAAACCAGTACTATAAAAATCGTCTGAAAAAGAAGAATTTTGGAAATTGAAAGCGTTTTCATTACAGACTCCTCAGTTAGATCGCTGAAGCAATAACAAAGAACTAGATCATTAGAATATCATGTGATGATAAAAGAATCAAGATAAAAGGGATGACCGGGAGGTGGTAGTTTACGCATGGATGCGTAAACATTGCCCGCGAGGAGGTCGTAGACCACAGCGGGAAAATGGAAGCGTTACCGCAAAGTTTGAGGAGTGAAGTCCATCTTGAGTTGTAATCGAATCAGACACGATGTCTGATGAGAATAAGCAATAAGATGTTGAAATCACGATTTATGTGCTTCGCCTTTGGAATCCTTTAAGAGTTTATACCTCTCATTCATCTTTTGCTGAATTTAAGCGGTAATGTGAGATGATTAAATATTTAATACTAATCAATAAATATTTGACTTGAGTCTGATAAATCGTTTACAATCCGTTAGAAAAGGAGAAAATGAATGATGTTAAAAGTAATCCGTTTAACTGCTGTATTATTTGCGATGTTTTTTGTTGTTTCAACTTCTGTTGTAAGTGCACCTAATATTGATGATACGATAAAAACTGACATAGTGGTTGTGTTCAATCCCAAGATAAAGAGTATGCAGCATACTGCCGTGGCTCTTCTTCCTTTCATATATAATAAAGCTGACGGCACAGAAGTTTCATTTCA
>JAKJGA010000212.1 GCA_022704645.1 Spirochaetota bacterium | reverse complement strand
CACCTTTTGATTTATCCCTGAATCTCGGGGAAAGAATGATTTCAAAGATGAAGTCTTTGGTGGTATTCCGACAATCGGAACAAAGGGCGTGGAACGCCCTTTGACATTAGCTGACAAGCAATCGTAATTTCCTGTAATCAGTTTTGCCGCTGCCGAGTTTCGGTATTTCATCAATTTTAATTGTTTTTCTGATGAAATAAATCGGTGAAAGTCCTTTTTCTCTGAGAAGTGAATTTGCCTGATTTCGCGTCAGATCAATTGTGTGAAAAAGAATTATTTCAGGATTTTCATCATCTCCGTTTGAATCAACCGCGATGACAACTTCGCCTTCATTTCCGGTGAATGAATCCGACAGTATTTCTTCAATGAGCGGAAGTGAAATCATTTCTCCTCCGAGTTTGATGAAGCGCTTCAGCCTGCCGGTGAAAAAAAGCGAACCATCTTCTTCTTTGACTATATCTCCTGAATTGTACCATTGAAGATTTTTGAATGTAATGAATGGTGATTTTCCGAAATAATTTAAATATCCTCCGAAAACGCTCGGGCCTCTCAAGAGCAGAATTCCTGATTCTCCTTCCTCGACTTGTTCGCCGGTATCAGGATTGATGATTGAATATTCGAATGAAGGCAAAAGCTTTCCGATGCTTCCCCGTACAGGATTTTCCTCCCTGTTTACGGAAACAACAGGAGAACATTCTGTAATACCGTATCCTTCAATAATTCGAAGTTTCGGCCAGTTGTTTTCGATAAAATCATACAGTCTCAATGGACATTTTTCCGCTCCGGCTACCACGAGTCTTAATGCCGCAAGATCCTCGGGTTCGGCATTTTGTGCGATAGTATCAAGAAATGTCGGAGTCGCTATCATTACTGTGGTCTTGTATGAGTTTATAAGCTTGGCAATCATACGGCCTTCGGTCGGATTAGGATGGTAGCATGTTTTTAATCCGCATAGAGCCGGTAGAAGAATTGTAACAGTCAGACCGAATGAATGAAACGGCGGAAGTATTCCGATAAGTGAATCGTGATTATAAAGCGTAAATGAATTTATTGCATCACGGATATTCGAAAGAATGTTTTCATGCGTAAGAGGAACAGCCTTCGGTGTAGACTCCGATCCGCTTGTGAAAAGAATAGCCGCCGTATCCGGATATTTTTTCCCGTGGAGTAAGCCGGGGAAAAACCTAAGCCTTAATGCGGATGATATTTTTTCAGTTAGTTTTACCGATGCGGCGAAGTCTTCAGCAAAAATAAAACGGTCGCTGATTGCAGAAAGATCCGTACCAAGAGACGTGAGTTTTTCCGTAAATGCGCGTGAAGTAACTATCATATGAACATTGAGCATGTCCATCATTTCAAGAACGCTGCGCGTACCTGTAGTCCAGTTGACAAGAACGGGTATTTTCCCGGAGAAGAGTATCGACAGATAAATAACCGGAAATGAAGCCGATGCCGGAAACATCAATCCGATATGGGTCTCTTTGAATTTCATGAACTTTTTTTTCAGAATGTAAATCCCGACTGCAGCTTCTCTGTATGAAATAGTTCCTCTCATCTGGTCAGATGCCAAAGGACTGTTTCCGGAATTCCGTACCTGTTTTACAAAAAGTTCCTGAATAAATCTGCCGTCCGGAACAATTACTTTACCGGTGCGCTTTTTTTTGAACCATTTAGGATTAACCTTTATAGATTGAATAAGTTCCGTCCCTGAAAATTTCCCGACTGCGGATTCAAATATATCGGATACAGTAATTATGCTTTCAGGATCCGTAACGGGATATCCGGTTTCAAATTCAATCCAGCTGATAATTTCAATTTTAGAAAGACTGTCGATGCCGAGATCCGATGATAAACTGCTTTTTTCGCTGATGTTTTCGGCTGAAATGCCTGAAATTTCTGAGAGTTTTGAAATGACAGATGTCTTAACAGATTCAGGAATTACATAACTGCCGTAATGATGTCTGCTTGTTATTACTTCAGGAAGGATTCTGGTTCCGCCTTTTTCCCAGATTGTGTACGGAACATAGGTGTTGGATTCAGCTTCTCTGTTGTAAAAACTTTCAAGATACGCGTTTATTTCTGTTTTGTTTGCATCCAACGGAAAATTTTCGGGTTCGTATAAGGTGATTGAGACGTTTCTTTTTGGCATAAAAATTATGAATGATTTAATTGCAGATATTACACCTGACATCATGGCTTTGCTGAGAAGAGGGGGCAAGCCTGAAGCTCTGGAAAAAGAGCTTCCCCATATTCCTTTTGTTGAAATGAGAACTATTCTCGGACGGCTGCAGTTTTTAAGTATTGTTTCAACTGAACTGTTTCCGCCTATAGCTTCCATTTTCGACCTGTATATTCGTCCGGCTGGATAAACGAGGACATTGTCTTGTGAATCTAGAGCTGCCGCGCATTCGAGCAGTGCATGGATTACTTCTTCCTTGACGGCTTTTCCGTATACAGCCGGATCAGGCATGGGAATTACCCTCATGTTTCTAAGGAACGAACTGATGACGGGAATATCGATTCTGTCGCTGTCAGCGAGAATTCTCGGATTGAAATATTTTTTTAGTATCAATGTAAGAATCACCGGATCAATCAGCCCCGGATGATTCGCAAGAAATAATATTCCATGATTTCCTTTGGCCTTTATTTCATCCATTCCATTGATTGTGATTCTATAACGAATATGTATAATTGCCAGGGCGATCTTAGCGGCAAGTTTCCATATCATCTGAGTTTGCTCCTGATTATATATATACTGATTGCGGAAGTTGCTAATGCGGAAAAAATTCCCCAGTACAGGAATGACTGCGAAGGAAGAAAGTGCACATCCAGCTTGTTTGCGAGAAATCCTGACAGCATTATTCCTCCGAATGCGGCGAAATTGGCTGAAGCCCAAACTGTACCTTTGAGTCCGGATGCCGGTCTGATCTGTATAAAACTTTCAAGCGGAATCATAAAAAGACCTGTCGCGAAACCCATGGATGCGGCG
>JAKJGA010000034.1 GCA_022704645.1 Spirochaetota bacterium | reverse complement strand
ACCGAAAGCGAGCGGATGATTGTGCTGCATCCGCCGCATGATGATGAGCAGTGATTATTCAATCAAAAGCCTTTTTTAGAACAGCAAGATTTTGTTTCATAATATTGATGTATGCTTTATTATCATCAGGACCTGTTACAGCGGGGTCAAGAACAAATAGATTTACACCTGTTTCTTTTGCGATTGTCTCAGCTGCTGATTTCGGATATTGAGGTTCCGCAAATATTGATCTGACCTTTGAATTTCTGATTATTTTGACTGTTTCAGCGAGTTCCTTTGCTGAAGGTTCGCTTCCAGGTTCTCTTTCTATGACTGACGCGATTTTGAATGAAAATTCCTTGGCAAAATATGGAAAAGCTTCATGAAAAGTAACTATTTGTTTTCCTTTGTATTTTGCGAGATCTGAATGCATTTCTTTCTGAAGTGTTTTTATCTCGGTGATATATTCTTCTGCATTCTTTTTATAGAGTGCTGAGTTTGAAGAATCAGCTTCCGAAAGAGCCGCTTCACAATTTGATACCATTTTTGCCATGTTATCAAGACTAAGCCAGATATGCGGATTCTCGTCGAATATTTCAACACCCTTGTCAAGTGTTCTGATATTGAGTTTTGGATATCTTGAGGCTATTTCGTCAGAAAAATTTTCCATTCCGGCTCCATTCATCAGAAAAAGATCAGCCTTTTCTATCAGTTTCATATCGCCGGCAGTAATAGAATAATCGTGCAGGCAGCCTGTAATAGGAGGAGTCATGTTAATAACTTTAACTCCATCGGCTTCAGCCGCCACATTTTTGGCGATTATGTAGATTGGATAAAAGGATGTTACTACGGTAAAACCGGTTTCGGTGGCATTTGAGTTTTTTTTGCATGCGGAAAATGCGCATACTGCTAAAATGAGTGGTAAAAGAATTATTTTTTTCATGCAGCCTCCATTGCTGATAAGGAATACTTGACAAAGATTCAAGATTAAACGCAAATGATTCGCAATATTAAAAAAGGTCAAGACAAATATGATTGTAAATGTAATGAAAAATCCGCTTATCAGAAAATTTCTGGTTTTTTGTTCAATTGTTATTGCTGCTGCGGCGTTTTCTTCCGGATTTTTGCAGATGAATCACGATTTGTCTTTTCTCTATTCAATTAACAAATACTTCTGGGCTGTTTTTATTCAGGCATTTCCTTTCGTTCTTGGAGGTGCTTTTATCTCGGCATATATTTCCAAAATAAATTCTGGCGGAACGAAAAGAAAATGGTTTGATAACTTTCTTAAGCGAAACCGTCTGGCTCCTTTTGTTGTTTCAATTTTGTTTCCGTCATGTGATTGTTCTTCATCTGTGATATTTGCGGGAATGCTTAAAAACGGAGTTTCTTTTTCATCTTCAATAACCTATTATCTTGTTGCACCGCTTTTGAATCCGATTGTTATTCTTTCGACGTTTTTCGCGTTTCCAGGTGATGCTAAAATGATCGTATCAAGAATATTTATCGGGATCATAATTTCAATTCTGGTTCCTATTATTCTTTGCAGAATATTCCGTGACCCGGTAAAAGTACTCATTCATTCTCATGCAAATGAACATTCTCATCACGAGGAGGGATGTTCATGCGGATGTTCGCATCATCCGTATAAAGAAAGTATTTTTATTTCAGCCGGCAGGGAACTTATTCATGTGCTGCCTTTTGTTATAGGGGGAATACTTGCTTCATCGGTTTTTCAGACTTTTTTCCCAAAGGAAGCTTTTTCTTTTTCAAAATCCGGAAGTGCTGTAATCATTCAGACTTTTATGATGATGGCAGCGGCATTTGTATTGTCTGTGTGTGCTACTTCCGATGCGTTTATCGCAGCAAGTTTCCGGGGTTTTTTAAGCAGCGGATCAATACTTGCTTTTTTGCTTTTAGGCCCGATGATTGATATTAAGAACGGAATAGTTCTTTCTTCATACTTTAAAAAGCGATTTGTAGTTTTGTTGACCGTGTCGGTTTTTGTTGTAACATTTATTCTCTCAATAGTTTTTTCATATTTAATATTCAGGTAAAAAATGATAAACAGAAAATATAGATTGATTCATTACATTGAAAGCGCAATATTATCGCTATATTCAATTATTTTCTTAATATTGATCGTCAGCGGTAAAATTTCGGAGTTCATTCATCCCAGGTATATTATTATTCTTGCTGCTGCTTCAATAGCCGGAATTATAATCTCAATTAAAAGATTTAAAGAAAAAAGCATTTCACATCATCATGGAAAGCCATTACTTAGAATTTCCCTAATGATTTTCCCGCTTTTTCTCGCATTTGTTTCGAGAAACATGAAAGCAGATTTTTCGGAATCTGCCGGAGGCAAAGAAATCAATGTAGACAAATCCGTTTCTTACGGTTTTGGGAAAAATGATGATATGCTTGAATACCGTAATAAAGAGCTTATTGTTCTGACTGATGATAATTTTTTGAAAGTAACCCAGGATATATATGATAATCCTAAACTCTACTTGGATAAAAAAATTACATATACCGGAACGGTAATGAAAAAGAAATTCTCGGGAAGAAAGGATGAGCTTGCTGTTGTCCGAATGGTAATGGTTTGTTGTGCAGCAGATCTAGCTCCTTCTGGATTTATATGCCGCTATGATAATGCGTATGAAATTGAAAACAATTCATGGCAGACAATAACCGGAATTATTACAGTCGAAACTTCCAGCGATGGAGATTTTCCTCTTTTAAGAATTCTTGATGTAAGACATGCAGAAAAACCAGATCAGGAATATTTGTATCCATTTTGAATCCGGAGGATTTTGAAAATGAAAGTTAGAGATACGTCTATCAGAAATTCGCTTCTTGAATATGTTGAAAAGAAAGCTCTTCCGGTAAGCGCGAAAGAAATTCATTCTTCAGGCGGAATGGGGAATATTTCAACAGTTTATAGAGGACTTGAGTATCTTGAAAAGAAAGGCTCTATATCGTCTATAACGGTTTCGTGTGAATGCGGTCTTGTCAGATATTATTATCCCCAGAATTCGGAAAAATGTTTTATTCACTGCCGGAAATGTCACCGTTTTTTTTCGGTTGATGCTCTTGAGTTTTCTGATGTAGAAAAGAAAATTGAAAAGAAATTGAATTTCAGAATATCTGAAAGAGTTATGTATTTTATGGGCGAATGCAGAAGTTGTTTGAAGTGAAATGTTTTGCTGTTCGCTGATGTTATGAGAGTTCATATGTTTGAATTGATGTTTTTTCAATTGAATTAATCCTCTTCGGATGATAATCTCTGTGGATAATATTTTTCACGGAGGCTGCTATGAGAAAAATAATTATCTCCTTTATGCTGCTTATCCCGATCTTTTTGTTTTCTGAAAATGCCTATGTAGCGAGAATTCTGAAATCATTTGATAGTACGGTATCATCCGGATACGTACCGGCTTTTCCTGTTTATATCGATAACGGTGTAGTTTTTAAGAAAGGAAATGACTACAAAGCCATGAGGCTGACTTCTTTTGATAACATGGTTGCACAGGGATATTCGCCTCTTTTTTCTGTTTGGATTAATCAGGGTGTTGTATTTAAAAAGGGTAATGATTACAAGGCCATGCGTCTTTCTTCATTCGATACCATGATTTCCCAGGGGTATATTCCTTTGTTTTCTGTAATTATTGATCACGGTGTGGTATTTAAAAAGGGAAAAGACTACAAGGCAATGAGACTTTCTTCTTTCGACGAAATGGTTTCTAAAGGATGGAGTCCTGTTCTGCCTGCGTATATTGATAACGGTATGGTTTTTTCCAAAGGTAATCAGTATATGGCAATGAGACTTTCTTCTTTTGATGAATATGTTTCAAAAGGATGGATTCCTGTTTTTCCGGTATGGATAGATCATGGAGTAGTATTCAAAAAGGGAAAAGAATACCGTGCTATGCTTCTAACTTCATTTGACAAGATGATTTCTGAAGGATGGACGCCTCTTTTTGAAGTTCTGCTTGATAACGGTGTAGCATTCAGGAAATAAAAGATGCCTCTCTTTGACTTAAATCAATTTCGTTTTTTGCGAACTGATGTAAGATGATGATGAGTCAAAGAGGAGGATGAAATGACAGAAGAAGTATTCATTTTAGCAAAAGGGAATGAAAAGACGATTGAGAAGGTTGTTTTTGACGAGAATGTTCATTATGCTCATATGATTCTTGCTGAGAATGATTTTGTTCCTGAGCATTATTCAAACTCAACTGTGTACATGACTGTTATTAGAGGCCGTCTTTCAGTTGCTCTGAATGATGAATCTGCGAGAGTCTATGACGCAGGTACTCTGCTTAAGATTCCTTTCAATACAAAGATGAACATATCAAACGGATCTGAATCCGCGCTTGAAATTATTGTAGTAAAAGCACCTGCTCCTAAATGATGTTTAGATATAATAAGCCGCCCTTTCGGGCGGCTTATGTTTTAAGCTGTTGCTTCGGGAAGATAATCGCGTTTAACCTGATCAAGAACAGCCTGTTCCTGAGCTGAAACGTTTCCGTCGGCTTCAGCGATTTTCTTCATGAGAGAATAAATCTTTCTGCGCGATTTTTCGTCTTCAGGCATTTTAATTGAAAGCGCTCCTGTCTGAGCGAGAGCAAGAAGACCTGAAATTTTAGTAAGATTGTATCCGAGATTCTTTGCGGTTTCTCTTACAAATTCTTCCTCTTCTTTCTGATAAACTCCGTCCGCCATCGCGAGAACAATTAGATTGTTGAGTGCAAAGTCTCTCGAATCATAAAGTGCGTCAAGATGCTTCGGATTGACTGAAAGTTCGAATGAAGTTTTTTCTGTCTGAACCATCGCTGAATATTCTGATGTGGTCATGATGTCTTCGATAATCCATTCGTTCTTTGTGCTGTTGAGCACGTTTCCGCAATACTGGCATTTTACATCGATTGTATCTTTTAATGAGCCGCCGCATGCCGGGCAGATGTGAGCGTAGATTGAACCTTTTGCCGCCGCCGCGTCTTTGTCCCTTGAAATGATTACAACTTCAGTTTTTGAAGCCGGAGCCTGATCGATGTATTCAAATGATTTTGATCCTGCTTTAACTCTCTGGAAAGTCGATTTTACTGCAACTGCAAGACGGTTTTTTGTTTCATCTGTTTTGACTCCGATAAGCGTCACATAGTTGAGATACAAACGGTTGTAAACAAACTGATTGCTTTTCGCGTTCTGTGAAAGTTTTTCGAACAGGCTGTCGGAGACAAATCTTCTCATGATAGCCGGATCTTTTACGGTTTGAGAAGTCAGAATCTGAAGATATCCGTTTGAAACTTTGTCTTCCACAAGCTGAACCGAGAAATCTTTGTTTCCACCGATGAGTTCTCTAACCTTGGATCCGAGGTTGCGTGCTTTTTCAACTTTGGGAGAAGTTGCCGCAAAATCATCCGCCTGTGTAATTTCTGAAAGAACCCAGTCGTATTCTCCTGAATTCATGAAGGTTCCGCAATATTCGCATTTGCAGACTTCGTTGAGAGCTTTCTGCGGTGCACCGCATGAAGGGCAGTTTGCAGTTGTGTATAGATCTTTCTTCTGTGATGAACGTTTCTTTATGAATGACCAGAATTCGACGAAATCGCTGTTGGAACTGCTGTCGAGTGAATGGTCAAGTGCGCATTCGAATTTGTCGTGCATCGATGCGTGAATTCCGACATGGATGATGTCGAAGTCTCCGTCCGATTCAGCCGAATTGATGAAAACGTTATGAATATTGATATTCGAAAGAACGTTTTTCTGCTGAAGAAGCTGCATCATTTTGAACTGGGTGTTGAATCTCTGATATACCCCGTCAGAAATGAATCTTCGAACGTCGCCTAGATTCTGTTCTGTCCAAGCAGTTTGAATTTTAGTAAATGCCGATTTAACTTTGAGAATAAATTCGTCTTTGTTAAAGTCGGGATTGCGTTTTATGAAATCAGAATATCCTTTCATGCTTCCCGTGCTGTCGCCTGTGGAAATTGTATTGAAAACAGATGATTCTTTTTTTGCTTTCGCAATGGAGCGGAGAACAAGAACGATGACACCGATAATCGCGCCGATAACTATGATATTTATCGGGAAAGGAAGTGTCACGAATATCCATACGAAAAGTCTGATCAGAAGATAGACGATTATTACTATATCTCCGCCGTCTCCTCCGCCTGAAGATGATGATGAGCCTGAATCTCCTCCGGCGCCTCCGGCGCGTGCAAGAAGGTCTGCTGCAATAAGGGTGAAAAATGCGGCAATCATTAAAAGACGCCAGTTCCGCCTGATGAAATTCATTTTACCTCACTTGAAATTGTTAAAATTCTGATGCTGATAGCTATGTATTGCAAATATACCGATTAAAATAACAGGTAGTGATTTACCTGTTTGAAAGATGAAATTCTATTTTAGTGATTAGTCAAGACATATTCGGATTGTGTTACTTTCTTTTTTTTAAAAAGAAAGTAACCAAAGAAAAATAGAATTAAACTTGATTACTTTTCAGGAAGTCACCGTCAATAATCATGAGCTTTACTCCGGATTCGGTTCTGGATCTATGTGAGCTTAAATCGTCAGAGACAGTATATGTCATTCCTTTGGAAAGAACAGATGATTCACCATTTTCTAATTCGCTTATGAACTCACCTTCCAGGCAATGAACGATATGCCCTTTAGTACACCAATGGTCTGCTATATAACCGGGAGTGTATTCTACGATTCGAATCCTTAGTCCCTGATATTGTTTTATCTGCCAGAAAGAAGTTCCCTGTTCGCCCTTATGTTCTTCTTTGGGAATATTGTCCCAATTAATCGTTTCGTAAAATATGTTTTGTGTGCTCATATAATTCTCCGTTAAGGAATAAAAAATCACATGCGTATAATAAAAACGCATGTGACTGACGTGATATCGTTAAACAGAACAGGTCAATATAAATATGTACTATGCGAACTTATTTGAAATAGCTGTTCCATTTGATTTTTGCGGCTTGAGAAGCGGTGTGCTTGAGCATTGATTCAATTGCCTTTTTGTCTGTGCATTCGTTGGTTGAAGCGGTTAAAATGCCGTTATCAATTTCAAGATAGAGAAACCCTGTATACTCGGTTGTTTCGGGAACAGTTCCTTCTCCGTCAACATGTTTAGGAGTGAAAATTTTCTGAATAAGATAATAACCTTTTAATACGGCTGTTTTTTCATAAGGATTTCTGATTGTGATGCCGTCTTTTTCGACAGGATGGCTTTCTGTCCAGTTTTTCAGCATTTCTTTTCTCATAGCTCCGAGAGAAGAATCAGCAGTTGATTTTCCGAGTGCATTTTTGACATTAAAAACATTGATGATGATTTCGTATTCAAGCTGAACTTTTGATCCGCTTTCCCAGTTGTTAGCTCTAAGGGAAGAAGTTAGAAGCATGTTGGTTGTAGCTTCGACTGCAAAATTCTGGTCTGTTATTTTCACAGAAGCAGGGATTAGAGCCTTAACTTCCGCCGGCATATTTTCGCTCTGGTTCTGATAGTTTTTCATAATTTCAGCAGTTTCAGGATCAATCTCCGGCATATCCTGCGAAAAAATTGAACCGGAGAAAACAGCAAGAATTGCCAGCATGAGAAAGGATTTTAAATGGCTCATATATACCTCTATTGAAAAATGATTATCATAAAATAGAATATATAAAAGAAAATTTCAATCATTTTATGCAATCCGGATATATAAGAAGAAATGTGGTTGAAAAAGGAGAATGAATCATTATGGTGTAGATCGATGAAATGATTTTTGCAGGAAGGATTGCAGTTCGGAATAGCATCCATTACAATGTGTTTGTGGTATGCGTTGGAAATACTGAACAATTTTTGTCGAGAACGGCATTCTAAACTAAAATAATTAGGAGGAAAAGATGAAAAAAGCGATAATATTTATTTTATGCAGTATAATTACAATGCAATGCAGCAATGCTTTAGAAAAGAAAAAAGAATTAACAGAATCTGATAAAAGAAGAAAAAGAAGTTTTGAGATTGAGGAAAAAATCATGCAGCCAGCTGGAATTGATAAGATGAATTATATTGATTATCTTGCGAATTTTGGACCAGAATGGGAAGATTACAAAGTAAAAAGCGACAAAGCGAAAGAAGAATTCAGTAAATACTTTGGAGAAATAAAATACAAGGTAATATGGAATTGGGATGTTGACGGAGACGGCAATATTGAATACTTGGGAGTTGAAGAATATCCGAAGGTAAGACGCGGAATAAAGAAAGGAATTCTTGTAGATGAGACAGGAAATATTAAGATGTATATAGATACAAAGAAAGGAGTCTATACAAAAGACCATATTGGTTTGGATTTTAAATTGCTTGGAGTAAAGGACGGAGATGTTGAATGCTATTCAATAGGATATATAAAGAGAGAAAAAGGATATGGGACAGGATGTTTTGTGGGGCATTCTGATTTGAATTTTACAAAAGAAAGTGAAAGAAAGTCAAAAAATCCAAGTGGATGGACTATGATAGGAACATTTTTCCTTCAAAGATTGGATAGAGATTTGAAAGTCATGGGCAACGCAGACTATTGGAATAGAAATTATACTCTAAAAGAATCTTATTGTGATACAGATATGGTTACAATATATTGGGAATATGAAAGAGACATAGTTTTGTTTGATGCGATGAGAGGAGCGCGTTCAATAAGTGAAGATTTGGAAGACAAGCAGTCAAAAGAAGAATGTTATAGGAAAGCTAAAAAGAAAGGAAAAGCTTTAGATTTTCCTAGAGTGTTAAACAAAGATGATATTGAGAAAGCTTTTCAAGTTGAAATACTAAGATGAACTGCAATCGGCTCCTTCGGGAGCCGATTGCAGTTCAGCAGCTCGCGCGAATATTTTATTATAGGAAATAAGAGGATACGTTATGAAAAAAACTAAGATTGCTTTATGTTTAATAATATTAAGTTATCTTCCATGGTCTTTCAATTCTATGATAGCAGCATCAGATGATTCTAAGATTGATACAAAAGTTGAGCTTTGGGAGATGGAATTTGTCAAACTGAAAGAATTGTTGCCTCAAAAGGAATGGCCCCCAAAAGGAGCTGTTGTAATTGCTTATTATCCAGAGAAGAATGAAGGTATAATACACTTCATGTATGAGGATAGAACGATAAAGATAAATATATTAAAAGAGAATGAAACGGATTATGTTCTGAAATATAAAGACAAAACTCTTTTGTTGTACAGGCTTGAATATCCTAAACGATCATGGGTTACATTTATTTTGTTTTCTGATAAAAATGAAAAACTGAAACAGTTGAAAATGAAAATTTCTTTTCAAGATAGTGATGGAGCATATAATAAGAAATCTGCTGAAAAGATAGATGAATTACTTGAGAGATTGCGAGAACAGGATAAATTTGCAGAAGAAGAGCAGGAAGCATTCGAAAAAGACCCGCCTAATATGATGAAAGGCGGAAAATAAGAAGTGTCGGCGCTGAAGGGAGCCGGGTGAACAGATTCGATGCAGTACACGCTTGATGTGAAAAACAGAAGATGGAATCCGAGAACGGTATCGAGAATACTGTATCTGACTAGGAGTGAGAATAACTAATATGAGGAGCTTGGTTATGGTGAAAATGTCGCAGTTTATCTGTTTAATGGTTTTTGTTTTAATGACTCCGTTATTCTCAGAAATCGAACGTGTGCCCATAGAAAACAGAGTATACGGCATAGTGCATGGAGAGAATGTTGCGCTCAGAGCCGCCGCAGAAGATAAAGCAAGAATAAACACAAGACTCAAGAATTATGAATTTGTTGCAGTAATGAAGATTGGAGAAGGGAAAGAAGAGTGCTGGGTAAAAATATATAACATACCTGGAAAGGAAGGATGGATAAGAGAGGAGAATGTTGAGATACTAGACAAGAATAACAAAGAATTCATGGAGATTATAAATAACCAAAGTAGAATTGGAAGAATGCTTAATAGTGCTTCAAGTTCTCAAGAGTTCTATGTGTATGCGATAAAGGCTATAAATAAATATTATTATATTTCATATCGAACTAAAGATACAGTTTCTCCTTATTTGATAGGTGATCAGATAGAGGTATATAAACATATAGATGGTTCTTTTCGAGAAGTTGCATATTCAACGGGCAAAAATTCATCTGTTGATATCATCGGAGACAGAATGTTCATATATGATAACTTGGAAATCGTAGTTAAAGACACTACTCAATACGTAACAAGTAAACTTAAGAGTGATAAATACAGATATAGAGGAGTGGCTCGTCTTTCTCTCAACATAACGAAGTACCTTGACAGCTATATGGAGTTTGATCCCAAGACGAAGATAGTGACGCAGTATCTTCGCATAAAAGAGAATCAGCCGTATGTAATAGAAAAGTACCAGTTCAAGGATGACGAGTTTGTGCAGATCGGCGGACGGCAACATAAGATGTAAACTGCAATCGGCTCCTTCGGGAGCCGATTGCAGTTTAGAAGCTCGTGTGAATATTCTGTTATAAGAAATAAAAGGATATGTTATGAGAAAAACTAAGATTGTTTTATGTTTAATATTATTAAGTTATCTTCCATGGTCTTTCAATTCTATGATAGCAGCATCAGATGATTCTAAGATTGATAAAAAAGTTGAGCTTTGGGAGACAAGTACTCGAAAAATTGAAGAATTGTTACCTATAGAAGAACGTCCAAAGAAAGGTGCAATTGTAATTGCTTATTATCCAGATAAGAATGAAGGTATAATATACTTCATGTATGAGGAAAGAACAATAAAGATAAGCATATTGAAAGAAAATGAAACGGATTATGTTCTGAAATATAAAGATAAAACTCTTATTGGATATAGAGAAGAATTGAAAGGTGGCAAAATAGCTTGTATTTATTTGTTCCTCAATAAGCAAGAAAAGAATAAGAAGTTATTTTCACGAACAAAAGGAAACGAGAGAGATGTAATTTATCGTCGCTCATCCAAAGAAACTGTAGAAGAAATGCTTGAGAGAATGAGAGATGAAGCTAAGTTTGCAGAAGAAGAGCAGAATGCATTTGAAAAAGATCCTCCTAATATGATGAAAGGCGGAGAATAGATTTGATAGGTATTTTATGAAAAATTACAAAATTTCTGTGATATTGTTGTTAATTTGTTTTGACGGATGTCTAAAAAATATGGCGGCTGATGATTTCAATGTTAAAGATGATGTTGAAATATGGGATATGTCTAATACCAATAAGATAAAAGAAATTCTTCCCACAAACGACCGCCCTCAGAAAGATTCAATTATAATTCAATATTTTCCCAAAAAGAATAATGGAATTATACATTTTATATATAGTAATAAAAAAATAGAAATAAGTATTATTAAGAAAGAAGAATTGGTTTATTCTATTACATACAAAGAAAATAATTTGATAATGCTTGCATTTGATGATGTAAAGTATAAACGAAAATATTTTTATCTTTTTCACGATGAAAAGGATAAAAAAGAGTATAATAAGAGAAAAAAATATGGAAACTATGATGGAGTATTTAGAAAAAATTCTGCTGAAACGATAGAGGAATTACTTGAGAGATTGCGAGAACAGGATAAGTTTGCAGAAGAAGAACAGGCAGCATTTGAAAAAGATCCTCCTAATATAATGAAAGGCGGAAAATAAAATTGATTCGGGAGCCGAATATATTTTTATAAAGGATTATTGTGATGAAAAAAATTCTTAAAATTGTTTTTATCTTTTCTATAGTTATTTTATGCGATTCGGTATTCTCAAACGTAAATAATAATTTCATTAATGATTTTAAATCTGCTTTAAGTAAAGATTTTGATGAAGATCAGTTCGATCAAATGTTTAGAAATTATTCTTTGTTACTTGTTCCGCATGATGATGCTAATACTTTGATGAATAATCTTAAAGGCGAAGAAGTTCGGGTTCATCCATTGTCGGAATTCGCTAAAACCGATTTATATAAAAGCAATATAGAAAAACTGATTAAGTCAGAAAACCCTTATCAAAGACTGCTTTCTTACCTGATTGTTGCTTCTGCAAATGATCTTTCGTTTAATAATATTCTTCTGGAACGTATCAAAACTGAAAAACTGCAAGGTTGTAAGTTGTGGGCAGGGATGGCACTGTTATACTTAAAAGATACGCATACTGATGATTTGTTTGATTTTGTGGTTGAAAATGATAATTTCGGCGATGCTCATTTGGTTCCGCTGTATTTACGCTTAGATTTTTCATTAATAAAAGGTACGGCTTATCGAAAAATATCTTCAGATAATAATGCAGCAAGAATACTTGCCGCTACAGTTTTGGGTTATTCTGAAGCAGACGAGAAGGCTGCCGATGTGTTGAAAGATGCAGTCCGCAAGTGGCCGATAGAGATAAAAGGTTATGCTGTTAATGCATTAAAAACAATGAGAGCGGGAAATCTGCTTTCTGTCTTGAAGCCGTTTCTAAATAATAATTATACACATGAGATATGCCTCGAGGCTCTATCGGACAGCCCGACAGATGAAGATCAGGAATTTGTTTTGCAGCTTATTCCAAACGAAGGGCTTGTTTCAGATAATATGCTGAATATATTGATTCAATCCAAGAATAAAAAATTCGCAACGAAATGGCTGGAATTGATATCAAAGAACAGAGTTTCGGAAAATCATTATTCGCGTATGAATGATGAAAGCATATTATTTTCAGAGGAAATGAGGCCGGAATTGCTGAAGACAATTCCGGATATTAATAATGCTGAAGTTTTATCAAGTATCGCGAGACTGTTTTACGGTAAAAAATATTATAACACCGAAGCAGTCTTAGTTCAATTGTTGAGACACCCAAATGACTCCGTCAGATATTGGGCGGCTTCGTCGTTAAAAGACTGCAGTTCTAAAGAGCTTATCAACGAACTTCCGGTTTTATTGAAAAGCCCTGAATATAGAACCGTAGCTTTGACGAAAATAATAATACAAAATAGTATTTAAAATCTTCAGAATGAATACGAGAATATTTTAGCCGGGGATGTTTTAAGTTTAGATTGGGAAAGAAGCTGTATTGAGTATCTGGCTTTTTTCCCGAAGATGAAACATAAGCTGTTATTCAGAAAATATATGATGGATAAATCTGAAGAAAACTGGTCAATCAGACGCGACGCGGCAATGGGTCTGGGTAGACTTAAAGACAGGGAATCAGTTGTTTTAATAATAAATGAACTTGAAAGACAGACGAATGATTATAATAAAATTATTTATATCAGAGCGCTGGGAATGATTAAAGGTTCTGAAGCTAAGGCAGTTATAGAAAAGTACAGAACTTCAAGCGAACCTTTATTGCAAAAGCTTGTAGAAGAAATATTATTGAATTGGGATAAGAGATAGAAATATTTTTTAACGAATGGTCAAGATTGATTTCTCTTGTTGAACGGCTGTAACGACATTTGCGACAATGGGAGCCACCCATAGATTTGTGATAGGAAGATAGGAGGAAAGCGATGCGAGTAAGCAAAAAAATTATCTATATGTTTATGTTGAGTCAATTGCTAATGTGTAGTCATTCATTGATTGGCAAAGATAACATTGTTAATAGAGAAGATGTTAAAAAAGCTGAAAAGATTGGGTTATATGAAGGAAAATATGAAGGAGAAATATTAAACGGAAAAGCTCACGGAAAAGGCAAAGTGACTTCAGTTCTCGGGGATGTTTTGGAAGGAACTTTTGTAAACGATGAAGCAAAAGGATTTTTTATAGTTAAATATGTTGATGGAGAAAGATTTGAAGGAGAATTTAGAAAAGGGGTTGCGG
>JAKJGA010000211.1 GCA_022704645.1 Spirochaetota bacterium | reverse complement strand
ATGCAGTTATGCTTAGTGCGACTGAAGACGAAACGGCTTCACTTATAAAGAAAGCAAAGACAGATTCAGAAAGAGTTATAACATTTGATCCTGATAAACGTCCTGAAGTATCCAATCTTCTTCTTTTGATTTCACTATCGACCGGAGAAAGTCCGGAAGTTATTGCAGAAAAAATCGGAGACGGAGGCAGCGGCAGACTGAAGTCGATGCTTTCAGAAACGCTTAACGAGTATCTGCGTCCCATCAGGGCAAAAAGAGCTGAGCTTGAAAAGAATCCCGATTACATTAAAGATGTTCTTCGAAAAGGCATTGCCGACGCCAGAAAGACGGCAGAAGAAACGCTTTCGGAAGTTAGGAAAGTGATGAACATGGAAATATAAAATTAAACCCGCAGATTAACTGCGGGTTTAATATTTTTAGTCATTGCTTTTGAAGAAAAAGACGTCAGCGCTTCCGCTTTCATCATCATCCTTGCTGTTTCCCTTGCTGTCTTTTTTGGTCGGATAATTGATTCTTTTTATTTTTTTTCTAACGGAATCTCTTGATTCCGCATCTCCTGAATCAATTTTGGTGAACGTTTCTTTGTTTTCAGGAGTTAATTCTTTTATTTCTGAATCTTTTTTGAGAGCAACTGCCTTATCCTTGTCTATATCACTTTTTTTAATTTTCTGTGTTTTGGAAACTTCGGCACTTTCATTTTCTTCAACAACAACAGGTTTTGACTTCGGAGAAGAAACTTCTACTTTGCCGTCGATGCAGCTGACAGACGATGATTTTTTTTCATGCGAAACGAAAAATGTTGTACCGCGAACAGCGGCCGTACAGGTAGGTGTGTTGATTTGAAAGTTTTCATTTTTCATCAGCTTATTTTTTACAATCCCCATTACCCGCCCTTTTTCAAGTTTGAATATAGAGTTGTCTGATTCCGCTTCTGAATCATGTGCAAGGACATCTACTGAAACGATGCTGTCTCCGAAAAGTTTAATGGCGTTTTCTGCAATGTAAACTTCGCAGATTGAATCTTTCCCGATGGTTTTTATTTTCATTCCGGAATCGAGAGGAAGGCCGGCTTTTGCGGATATTTCCGTTCCGTCTTTTCCGATTAGATAAACTTTTCCGAGAACGAAATTGATAAGACCTATTTTGAAAGGTTTAGTCTCATTTTTTGAACAGGCTGAAAGAGCAAATAAAAGGCAAATTGCCGCTACTCTTTTTTTCATTTTACCCCCATTAATATTGTGATTTTTTATTTTTTGTAAATCCGATACTATCTTTTGTCTTTTGTCAAGTCATCATTTAATAATTAAAAGGCTATCATTATGTAATTTCTTGACTTTCAGATAATTATCATACAATAGGAATATGAGCAAAGAAGATTTGTATGATTTTTTTAAAAACACTATTAATACCATTGAGCCGGTTTCGGATGAATTGATTCTTGAATTATTTAAAATTTCCAAATGTGTTCATTATTCCAAAGGATCTTTTTTTGTAATGGCTGGGGATAAGCCGGAGTATATGGGTCTCAATATCAATGGTATTTTCCGTTTGTATTATGCCGATGACAACGGTAATGAATTTACTAAAGGTTTTTCAGTTCCGGGTAAGTTTATAGTTTCATATAGTGCAATTGCGCAGAATAGAGAAAGTTATTTTTCAATTGAAACTATTACTGAGTCGGATGTTATACAGTTTTCATTCTTGGAATTAATGAATATGGCACAAAAAGCAATTGAATGGTTTCCTTTTTTGTTCAAGCTTCTACAGTCGGTTTATATAATGAAGGAAATGAGAGAAAAATCATTTCTATTGGAAAATGCTTCGGTGCGTTATGTTAATTTTTTAAAAGAATTCCCCGGGCTTGAAGATAAAATTCGCCAATATCACATTGCTTCCTTTTTAGGTATAACCCCCGAAGCTTTGTGCCGCATAAAAAAAGATCTGAAATTGATGTAGGTTAATGACAATAATTTCATCTATGAATTTCATTCTATTACTAGGAGGAAATTTATGGAGATATTTTCGGGAAAGACAATTCTTATTACAGGTGGAAGTTCCGGTATAGGTTTGGAGATGGCAAGACAACTTTCATTGCAAAAAGCAAGAGTAATTATTTGCGGTAGATCCAGACAAAAATTAGATGATACAATAAAAAGAATACCGGGAATTATCACAGTTCAGTGTGATCTGACAAAAAAAGATGAAAGGAATATGTTGTTTGATAGAATTTCAAATGATTTTCCGAATCTTAGCGTTCTTGTAAATAATGCGGGTATTGTTAAGCGCTTTTTTATTTCAGAGACTCCAAGCCTTGAAGAAAGCATACGTGAGGAATTAGAAACCAATTATATTGCCCCAGTGGTTCTATCGCAGCTCTTTTTCCCATTATTGAATAAAAATAAAGGAATGATTGTTAATGTATCTTCAGGACTCGCATACTGTCCCATATTTGCAGAACCGAATTATTGCGCGACTAAGGCCGCACTTCACTCTTTTACTCAAAGTATGCGGATTGAATTTGCCGGAAAAGGCGTTAAAGTATCGGAGATATTTTATCCTGCGGTTGATACTCCTTTTCAACAGGGACATGCTCCTAAATTTGCGATAAGCCCTGAAGAAGCTGCATCAATGGCTATTAAAGGATTAATTTCAGGTAAAAACGAAATAAGAATAGGAAAAGCGAAAGTAATATATTTTATGAGCAGATTTTTCCCTGCAACAATTTTAAGATTGATGAGCAAGGCTGTGATCGAAAATGCTAAAATTATTTTTGATTCAAAATGAAATAGAATATATTGGCTTAACAAGATTTTAAGGCTGTAATCAGGCTAAAAGTTTAGTTGACAAAAACAGCATCTGAAGACTTTCATTAAGGGAAGCCGCGATGGTGAAATTGGTATACACGCCAGATTCAGGTTCTGGTGGGGGTTTCCCTGTGAGGGTTCGAGTCCCTCTCGCGGCAAAGAATTTCCAGGAGCAATTTTGTCTGATATTAGTTTCAA
>JAKJGA010000210.1 GCA_022704645.1 Spirochaetota bacterium | reverse complement strand
CCATTCTTCAGAAAACTGCCGATCTCCATTGCGGCATCAGACGGTGACTTAAAGATGCGGCACTCTTTATTCTCATTTTTTGAATATTCATCAGAAATCAATTTTGAAGATACACCGTCAATCGGTCTTTCTCCTGCGGAATATACTTCAGTTAAAAAAAGCAAGTCCGCATCAGAAAAGGCCTTTCCGAAATCCTGATACAAAAGCTGTGTGCGTGAATACCTATGAGGCTGGAAAAGAACAACAGTCCTGCGACCCAGATTTTTTACAGCATTCAAAGTGGCCTTTATTTCAGTCGGATGGTGTCCGTAATCATCGAGAACAAGAATTCCGTCTTTCTCCCCGATATATTCAATACGGCGTCCAACCCCTTTAAATTCTGCTATTCCGCGTGTGATACAAGGGAAGTCAATACCAAGTTCGCTTGCAACAGCTACAACAGAAAGAGAATTAAGAGCATTATGATATCCCAAAAGACCAAGTTCAACGTCACCCAATTTATTTCCTTTAAAATAACAGCTGTACTTCATTTTTCCGTCTTCAAAACGTACTTCCTTTCCATGGAAATCCGCATCATCCGAAAAACCGTATGTATAAAAAGGTCTATCAACCTGAGGGAGAATTTCTCTGATTACAGTATCATCAATACAAAGAACCGAATAACCGTAAAAAGGTATATTGTTGATATATTTCAGAAATGCTTCCTTGATTCCGTCAAAATATTTGTAATGATCCAGGTGATCCGAATCTATATTTGTGACAATACTGATAGCAGGAAGAAGCTTCAAAAAACTGCCGTCGGATTCATCTGCTTCAAAAACAAGATACTCGCCTTCTCCGCTTCTGGCATTTGAACCGAAATTCAAAACCTTGCCGCCGACAACACTCGTCGGATTCAGTCCGCAGCTCCATAGCACGCTTGAAAGCATCGACGATGTAGTGGTTTTTCCGTGAGTTCCGGCAACCCCTATTCCATGCTTCATTCTTACAAGCTCTGCAAGCATTTCCGAACGGTGAATTATCGGAATTCCTTTTTTCTTCGCTGTGATGATTTCCGGATTATCAAAATCAATTGCGCTTGATGTAACAAGAACGCTTATCTCATCATCGATATTTGAACTGTCATGACCCTTGAATATCTTTGCGCCAAGGGAAGATAAACGTCTTGTATTATCCGAATCATTTTTATCTGAACCCGAAACCTTAAACCCCATATTCAAAAGAATCTCAGCTATTCCGCTCATGCCGACTCCGCCGATACCGACGAAATGCATGCCATTTTTATTTCTGAAAATCATCTCTTCTCCCCTTTAGCCACTATCTGATAATATTATCGATTATATCCGCTGCAGCATTTAATTTCGCAGCTTTTACACATGCATTTTTCATTTGATTAATTCTTGATTCGCTTGAAATCAGAGAAAAAAGCATCGGTGCAAACGTATCTGCTTTTGCAGCTGAACTTTGAACCTTAACTGCAGCTCCTACAGAGGCAAATGCATCTGCATTTTTATTCTGATGATCAGCCGCTGCATACGGATACGGAATTAAAACAGAAGGAAGCTCCATCGCAGCAAATTCCATCATAACACCTGACCCGGATCTGCTGATTGCAATATCTGCCGCACGGTAAGCTATTCCGACATCTTCTACGAAAGGAGAAATATAAACTGATCCCATTTTGCTGTTTTCTTTGACAATTTTACTGTATTTATCGTATGAAAGAGAACCGGTGCACCAGATAATTCCCACATCAGAAAAATCGCTCTGATAATTAAGTTTCAGATTCATTATCAGGTCATTCAGCTGAAGCGCTCCCTGGCTGCCTCCGATAACAAGAACAATTTTTGAACAATGACCCAGATTGAAATATTTTTTAGCACTGTTCTTATCCATATCGCAAAGAACTTTTTTACGTATCGGGTTTCCGGCAGTTATTATTTTTGCCCTTATTTCAGGCTTAAAATAATCCCTCGATTCATCAAATGTTCCGAAAATATATTTTGCTTTTTTGGCAAAACGGACAGTGACTTTTCCCGGAACGGTATTCTGCTCGCAAAGATATATATTTCTTTTTGTAAATTTAGCTGCCATCAATGCCGGGGCAGAAACATATCCGCCCATTCCGATAACATCATCAGCGCCAATGCGCTTCATAATCCGCATCGCAGTGAATACCGAAAAGAAAAAACGTAATATGAAAAACGGAATCATAAAAGGATTCTTCGAAAAAGACGGTGCGCCGTAACTGATGAGTTTGTCAGAATCAACTTCCCTGAGATAATTGAATTTTCTGTCTTTTTCACCTATCAGCATATAGGCGTCAATGCCTCTCGATTTACATTCTTCGAAAAGCGCAATTGCAGGGCTCAGATGACCTCCTGTTCCCCCGCCGGTAATTAATAGCGATTTATTCATGCCAAACCTCTTTATCATTCGATTTAAATGTCTCATTAACCGTTTCACGGTATTTCGATATATTAAGAAGGATACCCGCCGCGATCATATTTGAGATCATCGAGGAGCCTCCATAGCTTATAAATGGAAGAGGAATTCCCGTAGTAGGAATAAGACCGGTTACAACAGACATATTTAAAAACGCCTGAATAGTCACAGATAGAGTTAGAGCGATTGCAAGAACACGCCCGAAATCATCTACTGCATCAAAAGCGATTTTCATGCCCCGCCAGAAAAAAAGAACAAATAATGAAATAATTATCAATGCGCCGAGAATTCCGGCTTCTTCGCCGATAACTGCAAAAATAAAATCAGTATGAGGTTCCGGGAGTTTTCCAATTTTCTGCGTTCCTAGACCAAGCCCTTCACCGAAAAAACCGCCTTTCTTAAACGCAATAAAAGACTGCGTAATATGATAACCAATACCGTAGCGGTTTTCCCATGGATTTAAAAAAGCTATAATTCTCATCCATCTGTAATTGACCTGATAAATTATCAGATAAAACGCCGGAACACTGACAAGTGCGAGAAGAATTAAATATAAAGACGAAAAACCGGACACAAA
>JAKJGA010000209.1 GCA_022704645.1 Spirochaetota bacterium | reverse complement strand
TTAAAAAGAAGATTATCGTTTGTTGAATAGTTTTTCGGTCTTTTGAAAATAACGACTGTATGGTCTTCTTCAAATTCGAGACGGCTGATTTCGTCGGGGTCAAGTGCCGAATTTAGATTGTGTTCGTCAATATTGTATTTGTTAAGAAGTTCTTCCTTTTCAGCATGATCGGGATTGAGGTAAATGATAATCTTGCCGTTTTCATCGGAAGGAGAAATTCTGCCTTCCGCAATAGTCAAAAATTTTTTCATGCCGATACCCTTTGCCGGAAGTATGCAGTATTGCCTGTCTGCAAGCTTCGTAACGCTAAAGACAATGCTGTAATACGTCAAGGTTAATATTACAGCTATTTTCTGAAAGCCGGCAGAAATTTTGAAATTTTTATTCAGCAGACGTTTTAATGAAAATATGCTTGTAAGTGCTTTCTGAACATTGAAACCTGTCTCTATTAGTATTTCCGGAGGTTGTTGTGAAGATTTCACCTTTATTGAGACGTATTTTGCTGATAGTAATTGCAGTTGTATTTATTTTCCTGGGTCTGGCCGGACATTTTTTCGGCATTCATCTGCCGGAAAAAATTGAAAGCACTGTTGATATTGTTCTTTTAATTGCAGCTTTTGTTATTTTTTTCAGCGGCCGGAGAAAGGCTGATGATAAGTAAATCATTTAAAATACCGGTAATTATTCTTATGCCGGCATTTTTTGTGATTCTATTTCTATGGTTTACTCCGAATTTGTTTTCGTATGAAGACCGGATATATTCTTCGGCTGATGCTGCTTCATCGTATGACTTAATAGTACTATTCGGTGCAAGAGTTTATTCTAATGGTGAATTATCCCCGGTTGTGCGGCAAAGAGCAGATGCGGCATGTCTCCTGTTTATGAAAATGAACGCGCCAATTCTTGTAAGCGGAAACGGAAAGCAGGAGGTTGATTCCATCTCAAAATATCTTTCGTTGAAAAATATTCCTTCTGAATTTATCAAAAAGGATTATTCCGGCTGTGATACCCATGACACCGTTATAACGCTTGAAAAATACAGAAATGAAAAAATGACAGCGGTATCACAGTTGTTTCATCTTTATAGAATAATTGATATGGCGCAGGACCACGGTGTTGATGTTTACGGATTTGCCGCTGATAAAGCTGTTCACTATGAAGAAAATATTACTTTCCATGAAAAGCTTTATGTGCGTGCGCAAAGGCGTTTCCGTAATGCACTTCTTTTCTGGATTTACAGAATGAAATTATATGACCGTGCTTCTTCTTTATATAATGGTTGAGCTTTTCATGCTTTTTTCTTAAAATGCCCAGATATAACATGACTTTTTCCGGAGACTTATTAACGGTTTAATGATATGAACATAAATGATTCACTCGATTTTTACGGGATTACTTCAAAGATATCCGAGTTTATAAAAACAGAATACGGTTCAGCCGAACTCGATTCATTCTCGCCTCTGGTACTGGAAGCGGCGAAAAAAAGAATGAACATGATAAAAGAGATCATGGATTTTAGAATTGAGTTTGAGAAAATTGCCGTTTCTGAAATTGAAAACATTGATAAGGCTGTCGCACGGATTTCAAAAGGAAGCGAAGTCGGTCTTGAGGATATTTTTAAAATACGCCGTGCCGTAATAGCTTCGGAAATTTTAAGACGCCAGATTTCATCGCATAAAGAATCTCTTCCGCAAATATCCTCTGAAGCTGATCTTTCATTTTCGGATATTTCGGCTGTTAAGGACTATCTTTCGTCGGTTCTTACTGATTCGGGAGAGCTTGTCGTTGAAAAGTTCCCGGCGCTGAAGCGTCTTCAGCACGAAATTGATTCGTTGAAAAAACAGATATTATCCCAGCTTTCACGTATTATGAATTCGCCCGCATACGACAAGCATCTTCAGGAAAAGGTGCATGATACCAGAAGCGGAAGATTCGTGATTCTTCTTAAGTCGAGTTCCAGAGGTGCTATGCCTGGTTCGATTCATGACGTATCGAATTCCATGCAGACCGTTTATTTTGAACCGGATGAAATACGTGAGCATAATTCTCTTTACGCTTCACGGCAGTTTGAATACGGCATAGAAATATCCAAAGCCGTTGCAGAAATCGCGCAGAAGATATGTGAAAATGCCGATGAAATAAAATCGAACGCTCATGTCTACGGAAGGATTGATTTTCTGAATTCACTTGCTGTTTTTTCCGAATTGATAAAAGCGGAAAAGCCGTTGATTTCAGATGAAAATGAAATTGTTTTATATTCCGCGAGGCATCCTCTTCTTTATCTGATGAATAAGGACGGTGTTGTTGCGAACGATATCATTCTTGATAATTCAAACTGCGGCATGGTTATCTCAGGAGCTAATGCGGGCGGAAAAACCGTAGTTCTAAAAACGGCAGGTTTGTGCGCTCTCATGGTCAGGCACGGACTTTTGATACCGGCATCGCCCGATTCGAAGATTTCTTTTTATGACAATATTTATGCAGATATAGGCGACGATCAGAGTATTTCGATGTCGCTTTCAACATATTCAGGCCAGATAAAAAATCTGACTGATATGATAAATTCTCCATCCGGAAAAACTCTCATTCTTGTAGATGAGATTATTTCGGGAACTAATCCGCATTATGGAGCCGCTCTTGCAAGAAGCGTATTGGAAGAATTCGCGAATAAGAATTTCAAATTTATTGTTACCACTCATTATCCGGAACTGAAAAAAATGGCGTCGGAAGATCCGCGTTTTATGAATGCTTCTGTTCTTTTCGATCCCGAATCGCTGAAGCCTACGTTTATTTTGAAACGTAATCTTCCGGGAATGAGCTATACTTTTGAAATTGCCGATCTTATGAAAATGCCCGTGCATATTATTTCGCGGGCGAAGGAAGTTGCCGGTTCGGATGATCTTAATGCGGATGCATTGCTTGAGAAGCTTCACAGGTATGAGACGGAGCTTGCCGCAGAACGTGATGCCGTGTCAGAAATCAGAAAGGAATTACTTGAGAAGATATCCGCTAATGAAGAACTTGAGA
>JAKJGA010000208.1 GCA_022704645.1 Spirochaetota bacterium | reverse complement strand
AGTTTGGTTCCGACTCCGTCGGTTCCGCTGACAAGAACGGGTTCTTTCATTTCCGGAAACGATGCGTTATAAAGCGCCCCGAATCCGCCGATGTCAGATATGACATTTTTATCAAAAGTCGCTTTGACAAGAGGCGAAATCTTTTTCACAAAATTGTTTCCTGCCTCGATGCTTACTCCCGAATCTTTGTATGTGATACCCATTCTTCCTCCAGCGGCGTTTTATAAGACCGCGTAATCAAAATGAATTATGCCTTGATGTTGACAAGCATTTTTCTCTTTACAAAAAGAGCTCATTTGCTATCGGTTTTCCGCGGGGTTGATATGCCTTTAAGTAATGTTGAAATACAAAGTCTAATTGATAAACTAAGAGCAAAGTTTGATGAATATGCCTTCACGTATTCCCCGAAATATTTTGACCGCGGCGCCTTTGAATCAAGGCTGAAATTCGCCGAGACAAATAAAATGAATCTCGAAGCTTTTATTCTCGCCGAAATTACAAACTTCGAAAAGATAAAAGCCGACTATGAAAAGAAGCAGGGCCAGGGCGCAGTTTCACGTAAAATAGATAATCTCATCGAAGCCCAGATGAAGGCCGTAGTAAAATATCCTTCCGTCAGACTGCATCCTCATTGCGGTGTTGAACTTCCGCATTTTGTAGGCGCTGTAAACGTTCTTCTTGAAGAATATCTGCCCGTGCTGTGGCTCGTGCTTTCGGATAATTCATACCGCGATGCCTTAAATGAAATTGAGCAGAAGCTTTCAGAATTCGCGCTTATCAGGGGTCCGAAACCTCCGAAGAAATGCGAAGATCTCATACATCTTTTTTCGTACGCACAGCTCAAAGATGTCGAAATTGAAAAAATCAGAAACAATTTCATGAAGGAATGCGCTTTTCTTCTTCACGACGCGCTTGATTTCTGCGTGAAGATTCTTGAAATCAGAAATTCTGAACTTGATCAGCCTGTGCGCTTTGACAAAATGCACCAGAGTGCAGAACGCCGCAAAAAAATCACCGAACATTTTTCGGGACGTACAGGATACGGCTGCGCGCTTAAAATAAACGAGTATATTGATTCATTAATTTCGGATTTCCGCCTCGGAGCTTTCAGACGGCGCGCTTAATTTTTTCTTTTCAGACAGACAAGCGAAACATCATCCTGAAGATTATTATATTCTGTAAACTCGTAAACATTTCCGAGAATCGAGTGCACGATATCAATTGAGTTTTCATGAGCGCAGTTTGCAAATGAGTCTATAAGTCTTTTTGTTCCGAAAAACTCCTTTTTGCTGTTTTGCGCTTCCGTCAGTCCGTCTGTATAAATAAAGAAGCAATCACCTTCCTTGATGATAATTCTTTTTGTTTCATACTCGGATTTATCAGAAAGACCGAGAAGAGGCCCCGTGTTGTCAATTCTGAAAACCTTATTCACGGAATTGTCATAAAAAACACAGGGCGGATGCCCCGCTGATGCATAAGTCACGGTTCCGTCTGAAATATTAAGCTGACAGAGAACAAGACTTGAGAAATAATAAATTTCCTTCATGCTCTGCATTACTGATTTATTGATATAATCAATCTGCTGTTCGACATCAAATATTTCCTTTGAGATAGACCGGATGATTCCTCTGATGGAACTTCCGACATAAGAAGAAGCGACTCCGTGTCCGGCAACATCGCAAACGACAACCTGATATACTCCTTCGCGGATATAGAATCCGTCAAAAAAATCTCCCGAAATATCCTCCATCGGAATGAAGCTTGAAGCTATATCATATCTGTCAATTTCCTGAAACTGGGGAAGAAGAGCCACCTGAAGCGTTCTGACTTTCGCAAGCTCCTTGCGGTCTTTTTTTATTTCATCTTTCAGCTGATCCTGCGCGTAGATATTCGTTCCTTTAATGTTTACAAAATCAAGATAAAGGGAAAGAAGATCCGCTGATTCTTTCGGCATCGGAATTGAATTCTCAAGAATAATATAACCCGCGTGCTGTTTATTATAGAAAAGGCTGTCTACTGTGCAGTAGATTATTTCACCAACCGGATTCTTAATCTTAATACTCTGTTTGATTTTTTTCGCGTCTGAAAAAATTGACAGTTTTGATTTTATCTTTTCGTATTCGGCATAATTGAATCCTTCGCGGACTACCTTTTTGTTTGAAAACACAGAGTCATTATCGCCGAAAAATATAACTTCTATAAACGCAGTATCTACAAATGCCGTAATCTGAAAAAGCGAAGTAATCATACCGAATTTACTTGAAAGGTTGACATTGGTATTGATCAGCGATGTCATTTTAAAAAGCTTGTTGTTTATGTCTTTCTGACGCTCATAAAGACCGATGACAGTCTGCTGATATTCTATGTTTTTTGCTAAAAGAGAAATTTTAGAAGAAACTTCAAACGGAATGAACGGTTTTCTTATATAATCGTTCGCGCCGAAACGATAGGCTTTTTCGATATGGCCGGAATCTCTGGCCGCGGTAAGCATAATAATGAATACTTCATTATATTCATCACGGCTTCTGATGTTCTGACACAAATTGATTCCGTCGCCGTCAGGAAGAACAACATCAATCAGCATTATTTCCGGTTTGAATGAAAGCAGTTTCTTTTCAAATTCCGCGATAGAAACAGCGGATTCGACGCAGTAACTTTCAGAAAAAAGGTCAAGAAGAACCCTGACGACGAGCTTGTCGTCATCAAGCACAAGGATTTTTACTTTATTTTCACAAGAGAACATCACAGCTGAAGTATGTACTCTATGGCGACTTTTTCAAGCATTAATTAAAAGAAGCGGAGCAAAATCAGCTTGTTTTGAAAAAACCATATGATATTATCAAATCATCATTACAGATATACCGGACGCAAAAAACGCATCAGTTCTGAAAATAAAAAATCAATCCTCATCCGGATATTTTCTGCGAATCGCGCTCACAGTTTCATAAACCTGCGTGAAGGCTTCAACAAGCTCGGGATCGAAATCCTTTTCCGAAGCATTACGGATATAATCGAGAACCTCTTCCTCGTTCCAGCGTTCTTTATAAACTCTCT
>JAKJGA010000207.1 GCA_022704645.1 Spirochaetota bacterium | reverse complement strand
ATTGACACTGTAAAATCATATCTTTATCCTGAAATGATTCAAAGAATATCATCAATTATCGATCCTTCAAGAATCGATTATGTTATCGCAAACCATGTTGAAATGGATCATTCAGGCAGCATGCCAGAGCTTATGAGCCTTATTCCGAATGCAACTGTTTATACTTCTGCTGCCGGAGAAAAAGGCCTCCGGATGCACTACAAGAAAGACTGGAACTTCAAAATTGTCGACGGAACAAGCGAAATATCTACAGGTAAAAACAAACTGAAATTTGTCATGACTCCGATGGTTCACTGGCCGGACAATATGCTCACCTATCTCGAAAATGAAAAAATACTGTTTTCAAATGATGCTTTCGGTCAGCATATTTCTTCAAGCGAACGCTTCGATGACGAATATCCGCTTGATACAATAAAAGAAGAATCGAAAAAATATTACGCAAATATTGTTCTTCCTTACGGAATTCAGGTTCAGAAAGCACTCGAGATGGCCGGAGCACTTCCGATTGAAATAATCGCCCCGAGTCACGGCATCATCTGGAGAACGCATATTCCAGAGATATTAAAACTATATACAGCCTGGTCTTCGAATAAAACGGCGAAAAAAGCCGTTATAGTATATGATTCAATGTGGGGTTCAACCAAAAAGATGGCATACGCGATTTCTGACGCCTTTGAACAAAAGGGAATAGCTTTTTCAATGTATGACCTCAAACTCACTCATATTTCCGATATAATGACTGATATCATCGAAGCGGAATATATCTGTGTTGGCAGCCCGACCCTTAACAATAACATACTACCGACTGTTTCTGCTTTCCTCACATATATGAAGGGACTTGCTCCAAAGGGAAGAAAAGCGATGGCATTCGGTTCTTTCGGCTGGGGCGGTCAGAGCGTCGGAATAGTTGAAGAAATACTTGCATCATGCAAATTCGAAATTCTTAAACAGCAGAAGATTCAGTATATTCCTGACGAGAATCAGCTTAAAACTATTACGGAAGAAACAGCTTCTCTTATCTAAAAAAAACGGCTTAAGCCGTTTTTTTTATTTTCATCAGCCGGAAAATTATTGACAGTTTTCCGGCTGTCGTTTTTATTGTTCTCATAAGTTACATTCCCCTGTAGCTCAGTCGGTAGAGCAGTTGACTGTTAATCAATTGGTCGCAAGTTCGAGTCTTGCCGGGGGAGCAGCTTTAAACCCCGGATTCCGGGGTTTTTTATTTCCTCCAATTTAACATAATTCCTACCCCAATATTCCGAACTTGAAATTTTCAATCATATGCTTTACAATCAATTACTTGATTTTCCATATATATTTTCCGGATAATCGGAATAATCTCAGTCAGGACAGTGTCATCTGAGGAGGTTCATGAGCAGAGATAACGATCTTTCTTTATGCGGTTTTCTATTTAACGACCACCCCGCAGCTATGCTCATCATAGATGCATCAACTGGAAAGATAATAGATGCGAATAATGCCGCAGTTCAATTCTACGGATGGTCAAAAGAAGAATTACTGCAGATGAAAATTCACGATATAAATACTCTCACTCAAGATGAAGTGTCCGCTTCAATGAAAAAAGCCCGTGAAAACCTGCAGGTACAATTTGAATTTAAACACCGTTGTGCAAATGGATCAATCAAGGATGTTGAAGTCTGGAGCGGTTCTATTCATCTTAATGGAAAAAATTACCTTCATTCAATTATTCACGACATCACGGCCCGTAAAATGTCAGAATCAGCTTTAAGAGAAAGCGAAGATAAATTCCGCTGCATTGTTGAATCTTCGCCTATAGCTAAATATTTTTATCATCTCGACAAAGACAATAATCTGATTCTGACAGGAGCAAATCCTTCAGCCGATCGGATTATAGGAATCAGCCACAAGAGTTTAATTGGAAAAAAGATTGAAGAAGCATTTCCCGCACTAGCAGAAACAGATATACCTGATATGTACCGTAAAATCGCCAAAGGAGAACTAATCACTCAGCACTTTGAAATTCCTTATAACGACGGACGTTTTCAGGGCGAGTATGACGTCACAACCTTTAAAACGGGACCGAACTCAATAGCTGTTGATTTCACCGAAATATCCGTCAGAAAAAAAATGGAACGTGCCCTAATTGAAGCAAAAGAAAGAGCTGAAGAAAATGAAGAACAGCTTCGGGCCATTTTTAACAGTTCAAAAGACGCAATTGTCATTTCAAAAAAAGGTATTGTTGAATTAGTAAACAAATCATATCTTGAAATGTTCGGATATTCTCAGCCGGAAGAAATAATCGGGAAATCAATTCTCTTAAATATCTCACCAGGAGAAATAGATAAAATTAAAGATTTTATTAACAGAAGATATTCTGGTCTTGATGCACCATATTACTATGAATCTGCCGGTCTAAGGAAAAACGGTACAGAATTTCCTTTCGAAGTAAACGTAGGAATGTATGAGCTAAATGGAGAAAAGTATTCTGTCGGCATCGTCAGAGACATAACCGAAAGAAAAAGATCAGAAGCCGCTCTTAAAAATTCTGAAGAAAAATTTGCTAAAGCGTTTTTGGCAAGTCCGGATATCCTATTTTTAACTTCACTTGAAGATGGAATCATTGTTGAAACCAATGAGAGAATTGAAAAAATTCTCGGCTACACAAGAAATGAAATTATAGGCAAATCTCCAATAGACTTAAATATCTGGGAAGACATTTCTTTGCGCGATGAATATGTCGAAGCTGTAAAAAAAGAAGGGAGCATTCATGATAAAGATGTAAATTTCATAACAAAACGAGGAACTCTTATAAATGCTCTTTTATCAGCAGAACTCATTGAACTCCATGGAGAAAAATTTATTCTCGGCACTATCCGAGATATTACCGAACGTAAAAGAATGGAAGAAGAATTACAGCGCACACAAAAACTCGAATCTCTTGCCTCGCTTGCCGGCGGAATAGCACATGACTTCAATAATCTTCTTGGCGGAATATACGGTTACATCGAATTGGCAGAGGAGATTGCCGCAGATAATCAATTAAAAGAATATCTTGAAAAATCAATTTCAACTATTGACAGAGCACG
>JAKJGA010000206.1 GCA_022704645.1 Spirochaetota bacterium | reverse complement strand
CCGCCGATTGCCCAGCAGCCCATGCCGAGCGCGCTTACTTCTATCTGCGAGCGTCCGAGTTTTCTTGTAAATCTGATTGCCATATTTCCTCCTGTTGGCGGCTGTTAATCGCGAAGCCGTGAGTTAAAAAAAAAGATTTGATTGCTTTTAATTTAATCCGAATTCTAAACAAACACAGCGATTATCAGCTTTTAATACATTCGGAATATATCCGGTGAGATGATAGAAAGTAAGAGCCGGTTTTCGTTAAATTGAGAGAACCACTTGAGAGGTGTGATGTATATTGAGATTGACCGGTCACTTCGTAATCCTATAAGGAACCAGCTTTATGAACAGCTGCTCGAAAGAATTTTAAAAGGTGAACTTGCGCCCGGCACAAAGATGCCTTCAAGCCGCCATCTTCACGAAAAGAACAATATATCACGGAATATTATCATAGAAGTTTACGAACAGCTTTCGTCGGAAGGCTATCTTGAAGGTAAACCGGGTAAGGGCACATGGGTAGCTGAAAACGTCATTCTCGGTGATTCGTACAGACGCCGGACGCAGACTGAAGCTGGAACTGAAAAGAAAACAAAGAGAAAGGACTTAATCCGGTTTAACTGCGGAATTCCAGATCTCAAGCAGTTTCCTGTAAAAAAATGGAAACGGTCTCTTGATTATGCATGGTCTCTTGCTGATGAAAAAATGCTGTCATATCCGCCTGTCGAGGGCAGACCGGAACTGCGCACTGAGATTTGCGATTATCTGCTTCTGGTAAAGGGCATCCGCGTCAGACCGGAATGCGTGATAATGACATCCGGAACTTCCGAAACGCTTTTATTGATTGCGTCGCATTTTTCCGGCGGAGCACGCGAACTGATAATAGAAGATCCAGTTATAGATTTTGCGGCGGATATTTTCAATCAATCGGGTTATAAGCTCAGAGGAATTCCTGTCGATGAATCAGGAATCGATACAGGAAATCTTCCTTCAAAACCGGCGGGTAAACTAATATTTGTTTCTCCTTCTCATCAGTTTCCGACCGGCTGCGTATTGAGCGCGAAACGCCGAGTGAGTCTGGTTGATTACGCGGCACGTAACGGTATGTTTATAATCGAAGATGACTATGATTCGGAATTCCGCTACGAAGGATATCCCCTGCGCTCGCTTTTTCTTATGAATCCTGAAATCGTTATACACGCGGGAACTTTCAGTAAGAATATGTTTCCTTCAATTCGGCTGGGTTATATGGTTGTTCCTGAAAGTATTGCATCAGATATTTTAATTACCAAGGAGAAGCATCAGATGCGGACTCCGGCTCAGATTCAGCTTGCGGCGGCGCATTTTATGAAAAGCGGAGCTTTCACGAGAAACATCGCACGGATGAAACGGATTTACAAAAGAAAACACAGCCTTATTTCGCAGAAGCTAAGTGATGCTTTTGGCGGTGATATAGAAATAAACTCGAATGCTGCCGGAATGCATTTGAATGTGTCTCATAAAAGATATGAGTTCAGCGCAGATGATTGCCGGAAGTTTGAAGAATTCGGTGTCAGGGTTGATTGTGAAGCTTCATATTCATTAAACGGAAAAAAAGGCGGACTTCTTCTCGGCTTTGGTAATGTTTCTGAAAAAGAAATTGCTGAAGGAATTAAAAGACTCAAGCGGGCTGTTGATTCTGTTATTGGTCGAATTGAATGAAAATAAAAAACCCCGCCGCAGCGGGGTTTCGGTTTCTTTAAGTGAGAAATTAAGCATTGAGAAGGGCAGCAACACCAGGAAGAACTTTTCCTTCTACGAGTTCCATAGAAGCTCCGCCGCCTGTTGAAATGTGAGTCATCTTGTCGGCAACGCCTGCTTTGTTTACAGCAGAAACTGAGTCTCCGCCGCCGATAACAGTTACAGCAGAAGTAAGCGATGCAAGCTGATTCGCGATTGCAAGAGTACCCGCTGCGAATTTTTCCATTTCAAAAACGCCTACAGGGCCGTTCCAGAAAATAGTCTTGGCATCAGAAAGAGCGTTTTTGAAAAGCTCGATTGACTTAGGTCCGATATCAAGACCCATCATGTCCTTAGGCATTGCATCAACGTCTACGGTTTTGATGTTTGCGTCGTTTGAAAAAGCATCTGCCACTACAACGTCAGTCTGAAGAAGGAACTGAACGCCTTTTGCCTTAGCTGCTTCGATTGTTTTCTTAGCTGTTTCAAGCTGATCGTCTTCGCAAAGAGAAGAACCTACTTCTTTGCCCATTGCTTTGAAGAATGTAAAAGCCATTCCTCCGCCGATGATGATGCGATCGCATTTTTCCATAAGCTTTTCAATAACTGTAATCTTTGAAGAAACCTTAGCTCCGCCTACGATGGCAACAAAAGGTTTGGCAGGTGATTTTACGATTTTTTCTTCAAGGAATTCGAGTTCTCTTTCCATGAGAAAACCGGCTACTGCTGGAAGATATTTTGCAACGGTTTCAGTTGAAGCATGCGCTCTGTGAGCGGTTCCGAAAGCGTCGTTTACATAAACTTCGCCGTATGTTGCAAGTTCCTTTGCCATTTTTTCGCGCTCGGAAGCTTCCTTGCTTGTTTCTTCTTTATGAAAACGTGTGTTTTCCAGAAGAAGAATTGCTCCGTCAGAAAGAGCATCTACCATTTTTTTAGTTTCGTCACCCATGCATGAAGGGGCAACTTTTACATCTTTTCCGATGAGTTTTGCAAGCTGTGCAGCAACCGGAGCCATTTTGTGGTGGTTGTTTACATATTCTTCTTCGTTGAAAGCTTTGCCGGCTTTTTCAGCTTTTTCTTTGTTCTTCGCAGTGTCTTTTTTAGGATCGCCGAGATGGCTCATGAGAACCAAGGATTTCACATTCTGTTCGAGAATGTATTTGATGGTCGGAAGAGCCGCTTTGATTCGAGTGTCGTCCTGAATGACTCCGCCTTTGATAGGCACATTAAAGTCAACACGCATGATGACTTTTTTCCCTTTGATGTCAATGTCTCTTACTGTTTTTTTTGATATTGGCATATAATACTCCTTAACCTTTGTTTATGAGTTCAGTACCTTCGTTTTACGGAATGAGTCAAGATATTTTCCGGCA